>CAYOTH010000291.1:0-3201 GCA_964406835.1 uncultured Oscillospiraceae bacterium | reverse complement strand
GTTCCCAGCGCCAGAGCCGCCGCTGCGGCCACGCCGCCTGCCGCGCCGCTGCCCACGCCCTGCGAAGCGCACAGAAGCGTCAGGAGCACGGCGGCGCATTGAGCCGAAAAAGGGCCGAGAAAGGGCGAACTGCCCAGGGCGATGAGCAGCATGAGCGCAAGCAGCGCGGCCGAGAGGCGTTCTTCAGGTAGATAATGGCGGCGCGTGAGGGAACGAAGCGTCAGAGCCGGGATGATGGACGGCGCAAGCAGCGCGGCTATGCTGGCTGACAGGCCGCTCGTCAGCAGATTGAAGGGCAGGCCGCCGGAAACAGCCAGGTCCGGTATCAGCACGCCGAGAGCCGCTGACAGCGCCACGGTGATTTCGCGCAGTCTGCGCTTTCGATGGGGTTTGATCAGGCGCGTTAACGGATGGTGCAGCAGGGCGATCATCAGACAGCCGGCCAGCGTGACCAGCGAGGCCATACTGGCGCGGGTCAGGAGCACATGCACCAGGCAACCGATGATTAAAGCAAGGGGAGAGGCGCCTTTTGCTAGCGCGGCGGCGAAGAAGGCGGCGGCAAAGGGGGCTAATTCGCCGAGCAGACGCGAGGAGCAGAGAATGGTCATGAGGGCGAGAAGCGCAGCTTTTTCAAGCGTCGCGCGGCTCAATTTTAGCCGCCGCCTGATTTGCAGAAAGGGGAGGGGAAGCTTTTCAGGAGAGAAACGGATCATTTAATCGCCCCGCTTTGCCTATATTCCGTCTGCTTATTATAGAGGGAACCGGCTGGACCAGCCTGTCGATGCAGGATGCGAACGGCGTCGAAAGGGAATTTGCAGGCACGCATTTCAGGCGCAGTCATATGATGCAGTGTGGATGAACGATCCACGCCGGACAGTGAAGGAGGAATTGAGCATGTCGTTTTACAGCTACAAGAACGCCAATGCGTCCATGAGCCCCGGTTGCATCACCGGAAATCCCTGCGATGGGCTGAACGAGCGTGTCTGTATCCAGGTCAAGAATATCTATGACAGCTGCCTTCAGCAGGAACAGCTCACCGACAAGACCGTGACCGTATCGGGAATCGTGCCGGTTCTGCCCGATAACAACTGCCGCGATACGGGAACGCGCCCCTGCAAATGCGAGTGCGACGGATGCAACTGCAATTGCACCTGCCGGGATTGCGACGGAACCATTACTTATAACGAGGCGGTTGAAAATGCCGAAAACAGCCCCTGCCGGCCTCAGCCGTGCGGCGCCTGGACATTTGAAAGCTGCCGCTCCTCGACCACCTGCGGCACGATCAGCAATCTGAGCATTGAACGGCTTTGCGACAGGCCGCAGTTTGCCCGCGTCAAGTGCAAGGTCAGCCTGCCTATTGACGTGCTGTTCTCGGATCAGAACTGTCAGGAATGGATGGGCCGCGCCGAGCTGCTGGTCGATAAGGATGTGCTGTTGGCCATTCCCGACGAGTCCATTGTACCCTTCACGCTGGAGAGCATGGTCAGCGGCATCTGCGTGACCGGCACCTACATCGGCAACTTCCAGTTCAGAATCACCATCTGCGTGACGGTCATCCTGAAGGTGCTGGCCGAGGTCGAAATGATGGTGCCTTCGTATGGCTTCTGTTCCGTGCCGCCCTGTGAAGAGTTCGCAGAAAACGTGTGTGACGAATTACGTCCCATCTGATACCGACAATAGCCCCCGCTCAGGATGATTCCTGGGCGGGGGGCTTTGTCTATGGCTGAGAGAAGCTCTCTCTATTTGGCATTACACTTTCGGATACACCGTCATCTGCAAAAGCGCACTGGGATCGTCGGCGCGGGTGCAGCGGCGCTCCTTGCGGTAGATGATGTGATCGATGACGCGCCGAAGCAGCTTGTTCATCTCGGCTGCGCCGGAGGCGTCCCATACGTCAAGAATGTGCAGTATGTCCTCGCGCATTGCGATGATCGCGGCGATGGGGTCGCGGCGGCGGCTCAGATCAGCCAGCTCTTCGCGCGCGGCGGTCAGGCGTGTTTTGAGCTTGGCCATGCGCTGAAGGTAGGTCTGCGTGTCGTAGATGCCGGTTTCGAGCAGATCCTGAAGCCGCTCCTGCTGATCCTCCAGCGCGCTCAGGGCGGCCTTGGCTGCTTCCAGCTGCTGGGCGCTCGAGGGCAGGAAATCCGGCAGGCCGATGGCTGCGTCGGGCCGGTCGCCGAGCGTTGACCAGCGCTCGAGCACGGCCTTGACCGTGCCCAGAACGCAAGAAGCGTCAATGCCGGAGGTCGGGCAGCCATGCGTCACGCAGCGATAGGCGCTGGCGCTTTTGCGGTGATAGAGCGGCGTCATGACCATGGTACGGCCGCATTCGCCGCAGATGAGCAGGCCGGCAAGCGGGTTTTTGAGATCACTGCCGCGATGGCAGCGCACTTCAGTGTGACCGGCCAGCCGCGTCTGCACTGCATCCCACTGCGCCTGTGTGACGATGGCGGGATGCAGGCCGTCGCAGATCATGCACTCGTCCGAGCGCGGCCGGCTTTTGATCTCCACGCCGTCGACGATGGCCGATTTCTGGCGGCGGTAGTTCCAGCGCACCTTGCCCAGATAGACGGGATTGCGCAGGATTGTGCCGACAGCCGACATATCAAATGGCCGGCCGGAAAGCGTGCGGAAGCCCATGCCGTTGAGCCGGTTGGCGATGACCTGCTTGCCCGCGTCGGACGCGCCATAGAGATCATAGACCATACGCACGGCCTCGGCCTCGGCGGGATCTGGCTCAAGCGTCCAGCGCCGGCTGTTGTCCACGCGCACGCGCCGATAGCCGAACGGCGCCTTGGGCGACTGCCAGTAGCCGGCCTGTGCCGAGGCGACGCGCCCCGCCCACATACGCCGCTTGATGTGGCGATACTCAAACCGCGCGAATTGCTGCTCGAACTCGAGGTGTTCCTCGTCCGATTCGGACGCGCGGGGATCGTAATCCTTGTAGGGCGTGATGATGCGCGCGCCGGTGTACTTGAACGTTTTGAGGATGCGCGCCTGATCGGAGCCGTCGCCGCGGCCAAGCCGGTCGATGTCGTTGCACAGCACGCCCTCCCAGCGGCCGCGCTCGAGATCGCGCAGGAGCCGCTGCATCTCGGGGCGCTCGGCGATTGTGTCGCCCGAAAGCACCTCGGCGTAGATCTCTCCGATAGGCAGGCCGCGCCGTTCGGCCAGTTCAAGCAGCCGCCGCCTGTGGACGGC
>CAYOTH010000290.1:0-3211 GCA_964406835.1 uncultured Oscillospiraceae bacterium | reverse complement strand
CAGATAGGCAGCCACGCCGGCGGTGGAGGCATGAGCGCGGTGAACGGTACCGAAAGCATCGGAAACATAAACCTCAGCCAGAGAGGCCAGCTTCTTGGCGAACTCCGGATCGTTGGCTTCTTCCTCAGCCATGAAGCGGACGTTCTCAAGCAGCACGGCTTCGCCGCTCTTGACCTCGGCGGCCAGCTTCTGGGCATCCTCGCCGACAACGTCCTTGGCCAGCTTCACTTCGAAGCCCAGCTTCTCGGAGAGGCGCTTGGCGACGGGAGCGAGGGAATACTCCATGTTGAACTTGCCCTTCGGGCGGCCCAGATGGGAGCACAGAATGACGGCGGCGCCGTTGTCCAGCAGATATTTGATGGTCGGCAGAGCCGCGTTGATGCGGGTCTCGTCGGTGATGTTCTTATCAGCGTCCAGCGGTACGTTGAAATCGCAGCGGACGAGAACCTTCTTGCCCTTGACGTCGATGTCCTTGACGGTCTTTTTGTTCATGGGTCATCCTCCTTAAGAAAGAATAATGATGAAGCATTTTTAGTGCGTTCAGCCAGTCCAATACTATCATACCACAGTTTTCCTGCGACGGCAAAGTGTTTTTGTGAATCTTTGTGAGAAAAAGACGGTTTTTCATCAAAATTCACTTAAAAGACACGATTGCCAGCTCCTCAGTACCTGCTTTTCAGATCAGCGTGAGGATTTCACGCGCTGCGCCCTCGTCGAGAACGAGCAGCTCGTGATGATGATGGCGCATGACCGCTACCACGGCGCGCGCCTTGATTCGCCCGACGGCGATGGCCACAACGTGCGGCACCTGACGCAGCTCCTCGCCGTTGAGACCGATTTCGGAGGCCTCGTAGACCAGCTGGCCCCGGGCGTCGAAATAGTTGCCCACTGCCTCGCCCACGGCTCCGCGGCTCAAAATGCCGTCAATTTCAGCTTCGGGGAGAGAACGGTTGCGCGCCATGACCTCGGCGCGGCCTATGCCATAGAGCAAGACGTCGGTGTGGTGCAGCGCGCGGATGGTTTCGCTGATTTCGGGAAGCCCCATCAGCGCCCGCAGCGCATCCTGGGAAACCGAATCGGGAACGTGCAGAAGCGAGTGCCTTCCGCCCAGCGCATGCGCTATTTCAGCCGCCAGCGTACCGGCCTGGGTTTCAACCGCCATGCCCATGCCGCCGCGCGCGGGCAGTACATGAACGTTGAGCGGATGAACCCCGTGCGGCATGGCACCGGCCACCGCTGCGACGCTGGTTCCGCCGGAGACGGTGATCGTCATGCCGTCGCGCAGAAGCGCAATCAGGTGATGGGCCGCCGCGCGTCCGGCTTCGCGCAGAACATCCGGGTCGGTTTCGGCATCCCCGGCCACGATGCACACCCGGCCGACGTTCAGCGCTCGGGAAAGCGAGCGCTCCAGCGAGGTGATGCCGTTCATGGCCTGAGTCAGCGAACGCAGGGCGGGCAGAAAGGCGACGCCCTTTTCGGCAATGCTCATGCCCGACTGGCCGATGGACAGATAACCGTCGTCCTTCAGGGTATCGCAGATTGAGCGCACCTCACGTTCGGGGATTTTCAGCCGCTGGGACAGCGCGCGACGCCCGACCGGCTGAAGCGCGGCAATGCGCTCAAGAACCGTGGCGCGCAGCCTCAGGCTTTCCATCAGATCGGGGGCGAGATGATACAGACAGGACAGAGTTTCGTTATCCATAATTCCCTCGTGCGGGCACGAAATGCCCCGCTTGTCGTATTGTGTCCCAACAATTGCTATTCTAGCACACTTGAGCGCGCTTGTCGAGAGGAAATTTGCCGCTGTGTGTAAATAATTGGCGTTGCCGTTTCGCCCTTAACGAGAAGGTGGTACTATTAAGTAGAAAGCAAATTCAAAAAGGCTATTCGGAAATTTACGGCGGAGCCGGAACGAAACAGGAGGGATGGGCGTGAGCATCATCAGCGTCAAAAATGCGACGTATCAATACCGGGAGGCGGAGGAGCAGGCTGTCAGAGATGTGTCCTTTGATGTGGAGGAGGGCGAATTTGTGGCCGTGCTCGGCTCAAACGGCTCGGGCAAATCGACGCTGGCCAAGCTGATTAACGCGCTGTATACGCCCACGCAGGGGAAGGTGACGGTGTGCGGCCTGGATACGCGCGACGAAAAAAACACCTGGGATGTGCGCGCGGCCTGCGGCATGGTTTTTCAAAATCCCGACAACCAGATCGTGGCGACCATCGTCGAGGAGGATGCGGCGTTCGGCCTGGAAAATCTGGGCATTGCGCCTGATGAAATCCGGCGTCGGGTCGATTGGGCGCTGGAGGCGGTGGGCATGAGCGAGTATGCGCTCAGCGCGCCGCACATGCTCTCGGGCGGACAGAAGCAGCGCGTCGCCATTGCGGGCGTCGTGGCCATGAAGCCGCGTGTGATCGTCTTTGACGAATCGACCGCCATGCTTGATCCGGTGGGGCGGCACGAGGTGATGAACGTCGTGCGCCGGCTCAATCGCGAGGAGGGCATGACCATCCTCTGGATCACGCACTTTATGGAGGAGGCGGCGCTGGCCGATCGCATTATCGTGATCGATCAGGGCGAAAAGCGCGCAGAGGGAACGCCGCGCGAGATCTTCAGGCAGACGGAGATGATCGAACAAAGCGCGCTGGATGTGCCGGAAATGACCGCGCTTTCGACTGCCCTGAGAGAGCGGGGCGTGGACATTGCCGACGATATTCTCACCGTGGACGAAATGGTCGAGGCGCTTAAAGCCTGCCGCGTCGCCCGCTAAAAGCATACACATTTCGACGCCGACCCCGCATTGGGGCGGAGATTGAAAGGCAAGGAGTCAAAAATATTTATGGCCATTGATGTCAAAAATCTTGAGCACATTTATATGCCCGGCACGCCGTTTGAGAAAAAAGCGCTGGACGACGTGAATTTTTCGATTAAGGACGGGGAATTTGTCGGCGTTATCGGCCATACCGGCAGCGGCAAATCCACACTGGTTATGCACCTGAATGGCCTGCTTAAGCCGTCCTCGGGCAGCATTGTCGTGGACGGATTGAATCTTTCGGATAAGAACGTCGATCTTCGACAGGTTCGCAGGCGGGTGGGGCTGGTGTTTCAGTATCCCGAATATCAGCTCTTTGAGGAGAGCGTGGTCAAGGATGTCATGTTCGGGCCGCTGAATCTGGCGCTAGGCGAGGAGGAAGCGCGTGCGCGGGCTATGGA
>CAYOTH010000289.1:0-3224 GCA_964406835.1 uncultured Oscillospiraceae bacterium | reverse complement strand
TGAAAGGTGCTGCCTTTTATGGCTGTATTTTGCCATTTTGAGACAGCACCTTTTGATTGTCATGATTTATTTCGAAACCGATACCGTCAGCGTACAGGTCGCCGAAGCACCGCTGGATGCCGTCACGGTAATCACGGCAGTGCCGTAAGCACCGGTCATGGTAATCAGGCCATTGCCATCCACATAGGCCACCTGTGGATTGTTCGTTTCAAATGTGAGCCCGCTATCGTCAGGATCGGAAGGCATTAAGGTGGTCGTCAGCTGAATGGGGATAACCGTCTCTTCCCGGCTGAGATGGATCTCCGTGTAATTCAGCGCAATTTCCCGAACGACTACTTCCACGGTGGCCATGCAGGTGGCAGTCATGCCGTCACACTGAGCGGTAATGCGGGACATGCCGGACCGGTGTCCCGTCACCTTGCCGTTTTCATCCACGGAAGCGATATCGGGATTGCTGGCCGACCAGGTAATATAGTGATTTTCATAACCGGTAGCGATATTGCCCCGGTCATCCAGAAATCGGGGAGCAAGGTCAATGCTGTGATCCCGTTCAATGGTCACCGCCGAAGGAGACAGTTCAAAATCGCTGGCGGAAGGCTCTACATGGACAAAGGTGCTGCCGCTGAGGCCACCATTGGAAAATACGCTCAGCACCACCTGTCCTACGCCCCTGGCCTTGATTACGCCATCAGCACTTACGGTGAGTATGTCTTCATTGCTGCTCTGCCACCGGGCAATGGTATCCGTCGCCCCTTCCGGCAGATAATAGCAATCCATTTTAAGCGTCGCGCCCACACCCACGGTCACATCCGCAGGAACGATGTGCATGGCAGTTCCCGGCACATAGACACTCACCTGAGCGCTGGCAGTCAGTCCGCTGGCAGAGGTGGCCACAATGCGGGTTTCACCGCCGCCCACGGCAGATACGCGGCCCACGGCATCCACCGTCGCCACGGACTCATCTTCGCTGTACCAGGCCACCCGGTTGTCCGTGGAATCATCGCTGAAAATCGCCTTGAGGCCGGAAATC
Source organism: uncultured Oscillospiraceae bacterium (assembly GCA_964406835.1). GTDB lineage: Bacteria > Bacillota > Clostridia > Christensenellales > Aristaeellaceae > Firm-10. Next base: position 2,194 of record CAYOTH010000289.1, on the reverse strand, counting down.
TGGCCTCTTTCAAGGTCAATGCGGTCGGCGCTCAGCGTCATGGTGCTCTGAGCCGTATCTCCGAGCACTTCAATGGTCACCTGGGTGCGGGCGCCATTTGGGGCAATGAGGCGAATATGGGTGTTGCCCGTCGCCTTTGCCGTCACCACGCCCACGCTGTCTACCGTGGCAATGGCCGTGTCCGCAGAAACATAGGCGACGGACTGGGGCTTTTCAGAATAGAGCACATAGTCAATATCGTAACTGTCGCCCACATTCATGCGCAGGCCGCGCACGTTCACGGTAATATAATCATCATTTCCGGCGCGCATGGGGGCCAACAGCAAAATGCCGATCAATATGAGCAATATCAGCGCGACAAGTCTTCCGGCGGCGGTTTTCATGGGTGTCTTCCTCTCTGTAGACGGGCGCTATCAGGAACAGGCCCGGTTCTTCATGTATACAAAATCACAATTATATTATACGGAACATTTGCCCCAAGGTCAACTGATTTTTCGTTTTTCAACCTCAAAGCCCCTAATTTATCCCCTATTTTGCATTTTCTCCTTGCATTCAAGCCAGCGGGACTGCTATAATAGGATCAATAACGATGGCCCGACCGCCATCCATACATGGAGGAACGCACATGAAATGGGATTTGACCAAGCTCTACCGCGATTTTGACGACCCTCGCCTAACTGAGGATACGCTCAAGCTCAGCGAAATGACTCAGTCCATGCTCAAGCGCGCACAGGATTTTGACGGCAGCACCAAAGCGCTGGTTGAAATCATTCGCAACGCCGAAGCCATGACGATACTGGAACTCAAAGTGAGCAGCTTTACCTTTCTGACCATCTCTGCCGATGCCAACAACGCTCAGGCACTGGCCGCCTACGACAAATTGCAGCCCATCGGCAATGTCGCCAGCCAGTTCATCAGCGCGCTGAGCGCAAAACTGGGCCAGGTTGAGGATCTGGAAGCCCTCATCGCCTCGGATGATCTGCTCAAGACCCACGGCTATCTGCTGCGCAAGCTGAAGGCCCAGGCCCAGCACGTCATCGATCCCGTCCTTGAACCCACAGTGCTCAAAATGCAGATGACCGGCGGCAGCGCCTGGAGTCAGCTTCGGGGCCAGCTGGATGCCGGACTGATGATGCTGGCGATGAACAAGGGCGCGAACATGTCCGTCATGATGCCCTATGCCGATTCCCTCAAGCTGATGGCCGACTGGTATGCCCAGCTGTGGGCCGAATCCCTCGGCAAGAACGTGACCCTGGACGGCAGGCCCTGCAACGTCGGTCAGACCCCGATCAAGACGCTGGGCGTCACCGATCAGCATTCCCAGCTGCAGCTGTACACCGAGGGCCCTTATGACAAGGTCATCACCTTCCTGAAGGTCGAGAACTTCCGTGCCACCACGCCCATCCCGCACGGCTGCGACGACATCCCGACCATCGCATTCCTGGGCGGCAAGAGCCACAACCAGCTGATCGAGGCCGAGCGCCAGGGCACCGAGTACGCCCTGTTCAAGGCTCAGCGCATGTGCCAGTCGATCATCCTGCCCGAGGTCAATGCGGAAACCGTCGGCCAGCTGTTGTACTTCTTCGAGCTGGTCACCGCCTATGCAGGCGCGCTGCTGAACATCAATACGTTCAACCAGCCCGGCGTCGAGGAATCCAAGATCGCCGCCTACGCCGTCATGGGCTACGATTCCGAGATTCACACCGCCAAGCGCGACGAGATGAAGAACCGCCCCGAGGCCAGGCCAGAGTACGTCCTGTAAGGATCATACGCGAAGCGCGGAGCCGGATGCCGGCTTCGCGCCGACTGTTTTTGGCGGATATTGGCGAGTATGGGCAGCGGAAAAGGGGAAAAGCTATACAGAATGTGTAAAAATTGGCGACAACGGTGAAAAGGGGCTTGAAAAGTCCCCGGGAAAGTGTTAGGATTCTTTATAATGCGGGAGATTGGTATTTGTGAAGAGGGAAGGGAGAACGTCGCCTATGGGCAAGATGGATCCCACCGTTCGGCGGGAGACGAAGTACATCGCCGGATGGACGCTCGTGCTGTGCGTCGCAATGGCTGCGGCGTTTGCGGCGCTGGGCGCCTTCGACTGGACGGTTGCGACGGGCGCGCTGCTGGGCGGCGCGACGGCGGTGGGCAACTTCCTGCTGATGGGACTGACCATCCAGGGCTCGATCGGCCTGGAGGAGAA
>CAYOTH010000288.1:0-3228 GCA_964406835.1 uncultured Oscillospiraceae bacterium | reverse complement strand
GGCCAGGTGGTCAAGGCCAGCATTGTGCTGACGCGCGGCACGCAGCCCAGCGATGAGCTGAAAAAGGAAATCCAGACCTACGTCAAGCAGCACACCGCGCCCTACAAGTACCCGCGCATCGTCGAGTTCCGCGAATCGCTGCCCAAGACGATCAGCGGCAAAATCCAGCGCAATAAGCTCTGAGACAGGAAAGAGATAACTCAAATTTTCGAATGAACCCTATTGACAAAATTGGATGCGTGCTGTATGATAAGCACAATTCAATATAAAAAAGGCGACGACGAAGAGGACAGCGATTGTCCGGTTCACAGAGAAGTGGCGGTTGGTGCGAGCCACGGAACATGGAAACGCTTGTTTGTAGCTTCTGAGCCGGAAGGAAGAAAGCCTGCGGGCGAGTAGACCCTTCCCGTGAAGGCTACGTGAATGCCTAAGGCTTGATAGAGCCTGACGAGGGGCGATGGCAACATCGCAATTTGAGTGGTACCGCGGGAGTATATGATACGCCCGTCTCAAAGAGCAATGAATCTTTGAGACGGGCGTTTTTGCATACTTTCCGTAGAAAGGGAGGAAGAGCTTATGGCACAGACCACCACGGCCCTGGATTTCAAGATCCGGGAAATGGCGCGCCGCATTCGGGAGCTGCGCGAAATTGAAAACTGTTCGATTGCTGAAATGGCAGCCAAAACGGGCGTCAGCGAGCAGGAATACGCCGATTGCGAGGCGGGACTGAAGGATTTGAACTTTGCCTTCATTTATCGCTGCGCGTTGGCGTTTAATGTGGACGTCACCGATATTATTCAGGGCTCCAGCCCGAACCTGGCCTCGATGACCGTGACCCGCCGGGGCGCGGGACAGAACATCGGCCAGGCGCACGGCATGAGCTATCAGAACCTGGCATCGTCGTTCAGAAACCGCATCGCCGAGCCGCTTTATGTTCATGCTGTGTACAATCGCGAGGCCGAGTATGCCGATATTGAGCTGACCACGCACGCCGGACAGGAGTGCGATATCGTTATCGAGGGCCAGCTGAAGGTTCAGGTGGGCGAGCACTCGGTGATTCTGCAGCCGGGCGATACCGCCTATTACGATTCCTCGACGCCGCATGGCATGATTGCCGTCGGCGGTCAGGACTGTCTGTTCTATGCCATTGTTCTTAATCCCTCCGGCGAGCCGGTACCTGAGCTGTCCGGCGCGCCGATTGTGCCCGATATGGCGGCTGAGGGCAGCGCGGCGGCGGACGAGCGTATCTGCTATCGCTTTGCCGATGTGGAAAAGAACGCCAAAGGCACGCCCGTGTCCATTAAGTTTAAGAACAGCGAGCGCTTTAACTTTGCCTATGACGTGGTGGATGCCATTGCCGAGCGTCAGCCCGATAAGCTGGCCATGCTGCATCTCTCCCGCGACAAGCAGGAAACGCGTTTTACCTTTGGCGATATGAAGCGCCTCTCCGCGCAGTGCGCCAATTACTTTAAGGCGCTGGGCATTAAGAAGGGCGATCGCGTGCTGCTGACGCTCAAGCGTCACTGGCAGTTCTGGCCGGCGATTTTGGGCCTGCACAAGCTGGGCGCGATTGCCATTCCGGCGGTCAATCAGCTTCAGGCGCACGATCTGGAGTATCGCTTCAATGCGGCCGGCATCAAGGCCATACTCTGTACGGCCGACGGCGATACCGCCCATCAGGCCGATCTGGCGGCGGAAAATGCGCCGTCGCTTGAAATCAAGCTGATCGTGGGCGGACAGCGCGAGGGCTGGCGCTCGTTTGACGAGGAATACACGATGTATTCCCCCGAATTTGAGCGCACCGAGGACACGGCCTGCGGCGATGATCTCATGCTGATGTTCTTCACCTCCGGCACGACCGGTTATCCCAAGATTGCCGCGCATTCCTACACCTATCCGCTGGGCCATTTCCATACGGCGGAGTTCTGGCATCGCGTCGACCCGAACGGATTGCACTTCACCATCTCCGACACCGGCTGGGCTAAGGCCATGTGGGGCAAGCTGTATGGACAGTGGCTGTGCGAGGCGGCGACCTTCGTTTATGATTTCGACCGATTTGATGCCGCCGACATTCTGCCGCTGTTTGCCAAATACCACATCACGACCTTCTGCGCGCCGCCCACGATGTACCGCATGCTGATTAAGGAGGATTTGAGCCGCTACGATTTCAGCTCCGTCCGCCATGCGTCCACGGCCGGCGAAGCCATGAACCCGGAGGTCTTCCGCCAGATCGAGCAGCAGACCGGCCTCAAGGTCATGGAGGGCTTCGGCCAGTCCGAAAGCACGCTGATCATCGGCAATCTCACCGGCGAAGGCCACAAGATCGGCGCCATGGGCAAGCCGGTGCCGATTTACGATGTGGCGCTGCTGGATTCGGATGGCTCGCCGGTTGAAGAGGGCAAGCCGGGCGAAATCTGCATTAACCTTCAGAACGGCTGGCCGATCGGCCTGTTTAAGGGCTACTATCGCGATCAGGAGAAGACCGACGAGGCCATTCACGATGGCTGGTATCACACCGGCGACGTGGCCTGGCGCGATGAGGATGGCTTCTACTGGTATGTTGGCCGCGCCGATGACGTCATCAAGTCCTCGGGCTACCGCATCGGGCCGTTCGAAATCGAGAGCGTTATTATGGAGCTGCCCTATGTGCTTGAGTGCGGCGTGAGCGCGGCCCCCGACGAGGTGCGCGGCCAGGTGGTCAAGGCCAGCATTGTGCTGACGCGCGGCACGCAGCCCAGCGATGCGCTCAAGAAGGAAATTCAGACTTACGTCAAGCAGCACACTGCGCCGTATAAATATCCGCGTATTGTGGAATTCTGTGAATCGCTGCCCAAGACGGTCAGCGGCAAGATTATCCGCAATAAGCTGTAAAACGGCGTATTTCCCGGATGATTCTTCTGATGGAATCGGGGAATGTTCGAGAAAATTAACGTGTATGCCGGGAAAAAGAGAAAAAAAAACCTTGACAGAAATGCTGAAATGAGATAATATAAATCCATTCAAACGAAAAGCGATGAGGAAGAGTGCCGGGGATGTCTCCGTTACAGAGAAGCGGCGGTTGGTGCAAGCCGTGAACGGGAGAGCCGAAGGCATCTGAATCTTCCGAGCTGAAAGGAAGATGGCTGTCTGGCCGGTAGACCCTTTCCGTGAAGGCCGCGTGAGCGCCAAGGGCTTGATGGAGCCTGATGAGTGGCGATTGTTATATCGCAATTTGAGTGGTACCGCGGG
>CAYOTH010000287.1:2077-3245 GCA_964406835.1 uncultured Oscillospiraceae bacterium | reverse complement strand
AGTCGGTCATCGCGCCGACGCCCATGAAGATCAGCGGCGGATAGATGCCCAGCTTAACGCCACGATAGAGGTAGTACAGCAGGCCGCCGTTGGCGTAGGGGATACGATAGGCCATCGTTCCCAGATCCTCGCTGTAGGCCATAACGATGTCGCTGAGTGCCTTGCCGTTGGCATTGGCGTAGGCAACGGCCTCGTCCATCGTGGCAAAGAACTTGTAGGTCGGGTCCGCCATCAGGCCTGCGGAGGGCAGGTTGGCCAGCAGCATACCAAAGGCAATGGGCAGCAGCAGCAGCGGCTCAAACTGCTTGACGATGGCCAGGTAGAGCAGCACGCAGGCCACGGCGATCATGACGTACTGACGCCACTCGCCGGCAGCAAAACCAGTGCTCTTGGCAATGCTCTTGATGGCATCGACAAAGTTGATCGAATAGGGATTGTCCTCTTCGGACTCCGTTTCGACGACCTGAGACTGTTCGTCGGCCGCCGGGACTTCGTCGCTTGTATCAGTAGAGGACGCAAAAGCGATGGAAGACACCAGCATCGACAGGACAATCAGAAGCAGCGTCGCCACCATGAAACGGGTGCGTTGATTTCTTTTCATGCGTTCTGCTACCTCCTCTTCAATTCATCAGAAAAGACTGAATCAGTTCAGAGTGAGCAGCACGTCGCCGGAAGCCACGGTCGAGCCCTTGGTCACATTGACGCTGGCCACGACGCCGTCGCGGGACGCCATGATTTCGTTCTCCATCTTCATGGCCTCGAGGATGCAGAGGATGTCGCCCTTCTTGACAGCCTGGCCGGCGGCCACGTTGATGGCGTTGATGGTGCCGGGCATGGGAGACTTCACAGCCTCAGCGCCGGCGGGAGCGGCAGCAGCCTTGGGGGCAGCGGCGGGCGCAGCAGCGGGAGCCGGAGCGGCCTTGGGCGCAGCCACGGGAGCGGCGGCAACCGGAGCAGGAGCCTGGCCGGCAGCCAGCTCTTCAACATCGACGATATAGGAATTGCCATTGACGACGATCTGGAACTTACGCATGAGTGTTTCCTCCTCAAATTTCGTTCAGAATGATGTTTTTAGAAACGGCTGGCCAGCTGATCGGCACGGCCGGCCTTGGCCCAGGCGGGCGTCTTGGCGGCGGCGCGGCGAATGGAGCGCACAACCAGAGTCTTG
>CAYOTH010000287.1:0-2067 GCA_964406835.1 uncultured Oscillospiraceae bacterium | reverse complement strand
CCTTGTTATAGGCCATCAGCGCGGCGGTAATCACGGCGATCAGCTCATCGGCGTTCGCCTCGGCATCGGCAGCCGCCTCGGCAACCGGTTCGGGCACAACCACGGGGGCGGCCGGCGCGGGCGCGGGGGCCGCACTCTTCTTCTTGCCGGAGAGCGCGCCGACGATGAAGGACATGATCTTAATCAGGCAGATTAGGATGATCAGACCGAAGAAGACGATCAGCATACCGATCAGCATGACCAGAAACGCAAAGCCCAGTTTATCCAGAACACTCATTTAACAAACCTCCTTACAGCGGAAGGTTGCCATGCTTGCGGGCGGGCTTGCTCTCGCGCTTTCCGGCGAGCATCTCCAGAGCGGCGGCGAGCATCTGACGGGTGGCGGCCGGCTCGATCACATCGTCGATATGGCCCTTGATGGCGGCGTTGACGCCGTCAGCCACATTGGCGGCATAGCTCTCTTCCAGCTCGGCGCGCTTGGCTTCGGGATTGGAAGCCTCGTGCAGCTCCTTCTCGTTGAGCAGCTGAACGGCAATGGCGGGGGAGACGGCGGAAATGACCGCGCCCGGCCAGGCGTAGATCACATCGGCGGCGGCATGAGAAGCCATCGCGGTGGCGGCGGTGCCGATCGCGCTGCCGGTCACGACGCTCACGCGGGGCGAAGTGGTCTCGGCATAGGCAGTCATCAGGCAGGCCACGGCACGGGCCAGGCCACCCTGGCAGGCATCCAGAGCCACGCCCTTGGTGTCCACGAAGGAGACGACCGGGATGGAGAAGCTGTCGCAGAAGCGGACAAAGCGAGCCGCCTTCTTGCAGCCGCAGACGGTCAGGCGGCCGTCGTTGGCAGAGCCCTGCGTGCCGACAAAGCCGACAACGGAGCCGCCCAGATGGGCCAGCGCGGTGACCAGCTCGGGGGCATAGGCGTCGCCCAGTTCGGTCACGTCGCCATGATCGGCCACGGAGGCGATGAGCGCCTTGACGTCGGCCACGGAATCAATGGCGTTGAGCTCGCTCAGCTCACGGTTGAGATCGTCCTCAGCCTCGAAGGCGTAGGGCGCATCGTCCAGGTTGTTGCCGGGCAGCATGGCGATCAGCTTGCGGGCCTGAGCAATGGCGTCCTCGTCGGAATCGACAGCAATGTGCGCCGCGCCGGACTTGACGGCGGCCTTCGCCGAGGCGATGTCCTCCATCTTGACGTTCTTGCCGGTGGCCGCAGAGACAACCAGCGGACCGTTGACGAACAGCTGGCCGTTCTTGCTCATGATCACGATGTCGGCCATGGAGGCGCACATGGCAGCGCCGCCGCCGCAGGGGCCGAGCACCAGCGTGACCTGCGGGATGACGCCCGACAGATCGGCGCTCTTGGCCATGATGGACGCATAGGCGTTGGCGGCGGTCATGCCTTCGTCAAGCAGAGCGCCCTGGGAATCGCACAGCGCAACGATGGGCGCACCGGTCTTCTCGGCCAGAGCCATGACCTTGAGGATCTTCGCGGCCTGAGCAGCGCCCACAGCGCCGGACTTGACGGTGTAGTCCTGCGCATAGACATAGGCGGGACGGCCGTCGATCAGGCCATAGCCGGTGATGACGCCGGCGTCGGCGATCAGAGTATCCAGTTCGACAAAGCTGGCTTCATCGACCAGGGTGGCGATGCGCTCGCGGGCCGTCAGCTTACCGGCGTCATGCTGGCGCTTGATCTGCTCGGCGTTGCCCTGCAGAGCCGCCTGTCTGCGCTCGCGGACGAGGGGCAGGTTCTTTTCCACACTCATTGTTTCTACCTCCATATCAACAGTCGTGGAATTAGGAATAAGAATAAACCAAATTGGCACTTATTCATCTTTCGACATATTAACACCTATCCCTGCCAAATGCACGTTAATTTATCGCAAGTTTTTTGCTTAAGCCGCACTGAAAGAAAAAATAGTGCGTCAAAAACTATTTTCGGGTGGTGATTTGAGGCGTAAAAAAATCAGCTCTCTGGCCGAAGCGTAAGAGCTGACATAAAAAATCGGAAAGTCGGGATGTGAAAAAAGCGCATTTCAGGGCTGAGGCGGCGTTTGCGTGCGG
>CAYOTH010000286.1:0-3263 GCA_964406835.1 uncultured Oscillospiraceae bacterium | reverse complement strand
CGCACGCAATGGCAAAAAGCGTGCTGCCAAAGCCGCTACGCAGGCCCACACCCACAGCCAGTGCCGTGACCACCGCCGAATGCGAGCTGGGCATACCGCCCAGGCCAAAAAGTCGGCTCCAGTCCAAGCGCCTTTCAACCACCAGCGTCAAAACGACCTTGGCCAGCTGCGCCACAAACCAGGCCACCACGCACACCCAGAACACGCGGTTGTGCAAAAGCTGCATCAGGGAATTGCCTTCCATGGGTTCCATCATCATTTATCCTCACGCGACCCGATGGGTCATCTCATCCAGAAGTTTTCGGAAGAAATCTGCCTTTTCGCCGAACAGTTCAAGGCTCTTATGCGCCTCTTGGGCCAGCTCGTCCGCCTTGCGGCGCGCACCCTCCAGCCCGTAGAGCGTCACATAGGTCAGCTTGCCCTCCTCGGCATCCTTGCCGATGCTCTTGCCCAGCGTTCCGGCATCGCCCACAACATCGAGTATGTCGTCCACAGCCTGAAACAGCAACCCGAATTTGACGCCGTACACCGTCAGCGCCGTGGTCTCGGGGCTGTCCGGCGCATATCCTGCCAGCGCTGCCGCCGCGCGCAGCGGCGAAACCAGCATCCGCGCCGTCTTGCCGATATGTATATAGGAAAGAAGCGCCTCATCCGAAATATGCTCGCGCTCGCAGTACAGATCCATGCACTGTCCGGCCACCATGCCGCTGGCTCCCGCGCCGGTAACGATGTCATTCATTGCCTGCAGATGACGCGCGGCATGATCCGGGTGCGCCAGAGCGTTTTGCAGCATAAGCTCCATGGCCAGCGACAAAAGACCGTCTCCGGCCAGAATCGCCTGTCCCTCGCCGAAAACGACGTGATTGGTCGGTCGGCCGCGGCGCAGCGTGTCGTTGTCCATGCCTGGCAGATCATCGTGAATCAGCGAATAGGTGTGAATCATCTCCAGCGCACAGGCCGGAACCATGGCCTCTTCACGCGGCACATTCAGCATATCCGCGCAGGCCAGCAGCATCGCCGGGCGCAGCCGCTTTCCGCCCGCCATCACACTGTAACGCATGGCATTTTCCAATAGCCACGGAATCTCGCCGATTTCAGGCTGCTTTTTCCCGGCCTCGGGCAGCAGCTCCTCGAGCTTTTCGTCAATCACTGCCGCATAATCCTTGAGTTTCATTGCCCTGTCACCTCGTCCGTTATATCGGTCTTCGTCAGGCTGTCGGTCAGCATTCGGATGCGCTGATCTCCCTGATCGAGTACTTCCTTTAATTTGGCCGCCAGCTTGACGCCCTTTTCGTAGGCTTTGAACGATTCGTCCAGGCTCATTGTACCCGCTTCCAGCGCACTCACCAGCGCCTCCAGCTCGGCCATGCCCGTCTCAAATGAAAATGCTTTCGCCATATGCGTTGATTCCTTCCGTGAAAAAATCAGCCCTCGTCCGCTTCGGCCGGACGCGTAATCTGCGCGCCCAGCGTGCCGCCGCGCATCACAATATCCACGCAATCGCCCGCTTTCAGCGCCGACGCCTGCGAAACGGCTCGTCCGTTTTGACGCACAACGGCGTATCCGCGTTCCAGAACGGCCCCGGGATTGACAGCGCCCAGCGCCCGCTCCAGCACGTCCAGCTGTCGCTGCCCAGCCTGAGAGCGCGCCTGCATCGCGCGTGTCATGCGCCCGGTCAGCTCGTCCAGCACCGCGCGCCGTCGCTCAATCAAAAGTCCCCCCGGCATGGCCAGCGCCGCCGAGGAGAGACTTTTTTCAAGCCGCGCCCGATCCATGGCCAGCCCATGCCCCAGCGCACGCGCCGCCCGATGCGTCCAATCGTCAATGTCGCCCTTCAGCTCTCCGGCCGACGGCACAGTCAGCTCCGCCGCTGCCGAAGGGGTGGCCGCGCGCAAATCGGCTGCAAAATCTGCGATGGTAAAGTCGGTCTCGTGGCCCACGCAGGAGACGACCGGAATGCGCGAAGCCCGTATGGCCCGCGCCACAATTTCCTCGTTAAACGGCCAAAGATCCTCAATCGAGCCGCCGCCGCGTCCGCAGAGAATCACATCTGCCTCGCCCTGCGCATTCAGCTTTTCAATGGCGCGCACAATCTCCCCGGCCGCATGAGTTCCCTGCACCGAGGTCGGCGAAAGCAGAATCGATATATGCGGATCGCGCCGCCGGGCCACGCGCACAATATCACGCAACACCGCGCCTGTTGGCGAAGTCACCACGCCCAGCACACGCGGATAAGGCGGAATCTCCCGCTTGATCGCCGGATCAAACAGCCCCTCCGCCGTCAGACGGCGCTTGAGCTGCTCAAATCGCACATACAATTCGCCAATGCCCTCGCGGCGCATACTCTCAACATAGAGCTGAAACTGTCCTCGCTGAGGATAGAGCGACGCCGCGGCCTTGACCGTCACGCGCTGCCCGTCCTCCGGCCTGAAATCCAGCGTGCGCGCCGCCTGAGCAAACATCACACACTGCACGCAGGCCGTCTCGTCCTTGAGCGTAAAATACAAATGCCCGCTGGTGTAACGTTTAAAACCAGAAATTTCGCCTTCAACGCGCAGCGCCCGCAGCATGGGATCCCCCGCCAGCAGACGCCGCACATATTCGTTAAGCTGCGAAACACTCAGCGTCCAATCAGCATCCATGCTTCTGGGCGGCATCCAGCGTGTTTTTCATCAGCATGGCGATGGTCATCGGGCCGACGCCGCCCGGCACCGGCGTAATCCAGTCGGCCTTCTCTCTGGCCGAGTCAAATTCCACGTCGCCGCAGAGCGTGCCGTCCTCCAGACGGTTAACGCCCACGTCGATCACCGCCGCGCCCGGTTTAATCATATCGCCGGTGATAAAATTCGGCCGTCCAACCGCCGCCACCACAATGTCGGCGCTGCGAACGATATCGGCCAGGTTCTTCGTGCGCGAATGGCACACGGTCACGGTGCAGTTGGCCTCCAGAAGCATCAGCGCCATGGGCTTGCCCACGATGTTGCTGCGCCCCACGACCACGGCCTGAGCGCCCTCCAGCGGCACATGGCTGCGCTTGAGCAGCTCCATGCAACCCGCCGGCGTGCAGGCGCGAACGCCCTCGCTGCCCTCAAACAGCGCGCCCGCGTTCATCTTGTGGAAGCCGTCCACATCCTTGCGCCAGTCCACCGCCGCCAGCGCCGCTTCCTCGTCCAGGTGTGCGGGCAGAGGCAGCTGAATGAGCAGGCCGCGAATCGAGGGATCGTTGTTGATGCGCTCAATCTCGGCCATCAGCTCGTCCTGCG
>CAYOTH010000285.1:0-3264 GCA_964406835.1 uncultured Oscillospiraceae bacterium | reverse complement strand
AGGGAGACGCGGCCGCCCAGGCCGGTGCCTTCCACGCCGCCCTGATAGCCGGCGCGCGCAGCCGCTGTCACCAGCAGGCCATTGTCAATCAGCTTCTGAACGTCGCGGGCAATGACGCGGCCGTCGGGGCCGGTGGGTACGACCTTGGACAGATCGGCGCCGCTCTTTTCGGCCAGCGCGCGGGCGCGGGGAGAGATGTGCATGTCGCCGACGATCACGGCGGGCTGGCTCAGCTCTTCCTCGGCAGATTGCTCAGCCGTAGCGGGGGCTGCAACCTCAGTAGCGAGGGCAGCCTCGGCTGCGGGGGCGGCGCTGTTGCCGTTGGGATTGAACTCGGCGAAGGATTCGCCGCTGTTGCCGATGACCATCACGTTGGTCAGGCAGGGAACGTCGTCGCCCTCGGCGAAGAAGATGGCCAGCACAGTGCCGGCTTCCTTGGCTTCCTCATCGAACGCAGCCTTGTCCGTTTCATAGGAGAACAGAATATCGCCGACTGCCACGGAATCGCCGACCTGCTTGTTCCATTTGGTAATAATACAACTTTCAACCGACTGACCCTGTCGGGGCATAATGACCGGTGTCGCCATAGTGCATCCTCCTGTTGATTACAAATTCACCTTTTCCTATTTTAGACCTTTTATCGCGATTCGTCAATCGTGAAAGCGCGATTTTCGATGAGAATTGAGAGATATGTGCGCTTTTTTATCCCCTTATTTACAATTTGGGGGGCGCTGTGCTATACTAAGCAGACGGAGAAATGCGTGAAAGGATTGATGAGAGCACGAAGAGAATTTTTCTGATCGGCGATTCCATTCGCGTGGGCTATGACGAGTATGTGCGCGAGCAGATGGCCGGAGAAGCGCTGCTTTACTGGCCGGAGGACAACGCGCGCTTTGTTTCCTATACGCTTCGCTATATTCACGAATGGGCGGCGCACGACTGCCGCGCCGATGAAATCGACATCGTTCACTGGAATAACGGTCTGTGGGATACGCTGCATCTGTGCGGCGACGAGGTTCAGACGGACGAGGAGGGCTACAGGCTGGGCCTGCGCCAGATTATCAAGAGACTGCGCACGGTCTTCCCGAAGGCTCGAATCGTTTTTGCCCTGAGCACCTGCGTGGTGGAAGAATATTATGATCGCGCTCAGTACTGGCGGGAGAACGCTGCTGTCGAACGCTACAACGCCATTGCCCGCGAGGTGATGGCCGAGGAGGGCGTCGCCATTGACGATCTTTATGCCGTGTCCAAGGCGCTGCCGCTTGAGTGGCATGCACCGGACGGTACGCATTATACCGCCGAGGGCTATCGCGCGCTGGGGCAGGCCGTGGCCGATTATCTGAGAGCCTTTTGAGAAGGACGCAATTTTTAGCAAAGCGAACATGGACAGACAGCGCGCAATGTGGTAAAATAAAAGACAGTTCATTTGAAAAGCCGGGTGGAAAGGGGGCGTGCGCGTGAGCTATCAGGCGCTGTACAGAACGTGGCGGCCGGAGTTTTTCCGGGATATCGTGGGCCAGGAGCGCATTGTCACCACGCTGCTTAATCAGATTACATCCGGGCGCATTCCGCATGCCTATCTGTTTTGCGGCAGCCGCGGCACGGGCAAAACCACGACGGCCAAGGTGCTTTCGCGCGCCATCAATTGCCTGACGCCTGAAAACGGCGAGCCCTGCGGACAGTGCGAGGCCTGTCGGCAGCTGGCCAATGAGAATAACCTCGACATTGTGGAAATCGACGCCGCCTCCAACAACGGCGTGGATGAAATTCGCGATCTGCGCGACAAGGTGAAGTATCCGCCGACGATCGGGCGCTATAAAGTCTACATCATCGACGAGGTTCACATGCTCTCCATCGGCGCGTTCAATGCGCTTTTGAAGACGCTGGAGGAGCCGCCCGCCCACGCGGTGTTTATTCTGGCGACCACCGAGCCGCAGAAGCTGCCCGCGACCATACTCTCCCGCTGCCAGCGCTTTGATTTTAAGCGTATTCCGGCCTCGTTGATTGAGGGACGGCTTGAGCAGGTTATTGCGGCGGGTGGTGAAACGGCCGATCATGAAAGCGTGGCGCTGATTGCCCGGGCGGCCGAGGGCGGTATGCGCGATGCGCTGAGCATATTGGATATGTGTCTGTCCTATGGGTCAGGGCATCTGGAGGCGGCGGTCGTGCGCGAGGTGCTGGGCGCTTCCGATCGGAGCTTTCTGTTTGACTTCATCGGGGCGCTGGTTGAGGGCAACGCGCCTGGCGCGCTGATGCTGATCGATCAGCTGATGCGCAGCGGCCGGGATCCGGCGGTGTTCTGTCGCGAGGCGACGGCCCATGCCCGCGCGCTTCTGGTGGCTAAAACCTGTTCGGAGGGGCTTGAGGCTCTGCTCGAAATGACGCAGGAGGATGCCCAGCGCCTGAAGCAGCAGGCCGAGGGGGCTTCGCAGGCGCGGCTGATGCGGCTGATGGATCTGTTTATACAGGCCGAAAGCGATATGAAGTGGTCAACGCAGCAGCGCGTTGTGCTCGAACTGTGCGCCGTGCGCGCCTGCCGTCCCGAACGCGAGCAGGGCGAGGAAGCACTCGAGGATCGATTGGCCGTGCTGGAAAAGGCACTGGCCGAGGGAAACTTTGCCGCCCCGGTTTCGGGCGAGAAGGCGGTAGCTCAGGCTTCTCGGCGGGAAAGCGCGCCCTCTTCGGCGGTTGCGCCTGCGCCCAAAAAGAGCGCGCCGCCCGAAAATGACGAGCAGGCCTGGCAGCAGGCCTACAAGGCCATCGGACGCATTGACGCCAAGATCGGCATTTTCCTGAAGAAGGGACGCTTTGCGGGCCTTGAGGACGACGCGGCTGTGATTGAATATCCTCAGGACGGCAGCGAGGTGATCGTTCAGCTTCTGAACAGGCCTGAGAAAAAGGAGATCATCGAAAAGGCGCTGAGCGAGGCCTTTGGGCGCAGCCTGCGTCTGCGGGCGACGCTTGAAGGCGCGGCATCCGGCGCACCGGCGAACAGCGCGCCGGGCAAAAAGGCGCTGGATAAAATTTACGACGCCTTTCCACGCGACAAAATAGAAATTGTCGATGAACAGAATCATTTATAAGGAGAATGGGAGGACAAGAATTATGGCAAGAGGTGGATTCCCTGGAATGGGCATGGGCGGCAATATGCAGCAGCTGGCGCGTCAGGCGCAGAAGCTTCAGCAGCAGATGACCAAGATGCAGGAGGAGCCGCCCCGGTTTCGGGCGAGAAGGCGGTAGCTCAGGCTTCTCGGCGGGAAAGCG
>CAYOTH010000284.1:0-3274 GCA_964406835.1 uncultured Oscillospiraceae bacterium | reverse complement strand
GCCCTTCGTTAAGGACGGCGATGTGAGCGTTCAGAAGATGATCGACGCCAAGGCCAAGGGTACCGACGTCGTTCGCTTCACCCGCTACAAGATGGGCGAGGGCCTGGAGAAGAAGGTCAACGATCTGGCTGCCGAAGTGGCGGCTCAGACTGCTGGCGCGGCCAACTAAATCCATTGAAAGGAGCTGCCTCATAGCCGAGGCGGCTCCTTTTTTAGCAAAATCCCGGCCTTTGGCAAGAAGGGCAGGACAATACTGATTGAACTAAAGGAGAATGACTATGGCTGCTTACAAACGCGTTATCCTGAAACTGAGCGGTGAAACGCTGGCTCCGGTGGAGAAGAACGGCTGCTTTGACGCTTCGCGCGTCGATCGGGCTGCCGAGGCGATTATTGCGCTGCATGATATGGGCGTGCAGGTGGGCATCGTGCTGGGTGGCGGCAACATCTGGCGCGGCCGTTTTTCGGAGGATATGAATCCGGTCAATGCCGACCAGATGGGTATGCTGGCCACGATCATCAACGCGCTGGCTGTTCAGGACGCCATCGTACGCCATAGCCGCAAGGCGACGGTGCTGACGGCGCAGGAGATGACTCGCTTCGCCCGCCTCTACACCCGCGATACGGCCATTTCCCTGATGGAGCAGGGCGAAATCGTGCTGCTCTCCGGCGGCAGCGGCAATCCCTTCTTCACGACCGATACGGCGGCGGCGCTACGTGCGGCCGAGCTGAACGCGGATGCCGTCTTTAAAGGAACGACCGTTGACGGTGTCTATGATTCCGACCCGCGCAAGAACCCGAATGCCAAGCTGATTGAGGATATCACCTATCAGGAGGCGATCGACAAGGGCCTGCGCGTTATGGACTTGACCGCCTTCATGCTGTGCATGGAGCAGAAGATCCCCCAGATTCGCGTCTTTGCCATGGATGATCTTAATAACATCCTGCGCGTGGCAGCGGGCGAGAAGCTGGGCACGGTGGTGCATGGCTAAAACAGACCAAAGTCCACAGGCACCTCTCGACAATACCTGAAAACAGGCGAAATACAAGGATGAACAGACTGAAGTCTCTCTTGAACGGCTTTGGTCTGTTCTTTGTTTTATCGGAGACAAGAGGGCGAGGTGACTGCGATGCATGACTGAAGGCGGAGCAAAGTGCGATGGTTTGGCCTATAAATAAGGAAACTTCTTTTCTGAACCTGAACGTTTCGTGGCAAGCAGATGAGCGGGCGACGGGTATCGGCGTGTATGCTTATGCGCCGGAGAAGAGGCCGCAGGGGAGAGGAGGGCAGACTGCAAAAACGTGCGTCGTATGTGCAGGAATTTCTGCACATACGACGCACGTTTGCATGATGAGCTGAAATAATAATGCAGAAACGGAAACAATAAACCAAAGTCGCTTTGCGGTTAAATGCGGCTTTTTGGTAAACTAGGGAAAGTTGGCGTAAAAAGTCCATTGGAAGCCGGATTTTGTAATGAATAAATGTGAATACAGGCTTGACAATAGGCGTCTAAATGATATAAAATTATTGTAACCGTTATCTGCATTTGGATAGGCGGAAAATAAGGAAAGGGTGACTGGACTTATGAAGAAGTTCCTCGCACTGGCTCTGGTTGCGTGCATGCTCTTCTCCGGCTTTGCTTTTGCTGAAGGCGACGCCGAAGCGACATACACCTACAACCGGGCGATCCAAGAGTTCCCCACTGTATGGGATCCGATGCGTCAGCAGACCAATACGGACTCCACTTTCACGAATTACCTGGGCAATGGCCTCTATGACTTCGATTTCAACGAAGACATGGACGGCTATGTCATTAAGCCCTTGGCGGCTGCTGAGTTCCCGGTTGACGTGACCAGCGAATACGTTGGCGCTGACTGGGGCATCGCAGAGGGCGAAACTGCCCGCGCCTGGCGCATCAACATCCGTGAGGATATGACCTGGGATGATGGCACCCACATCACTGCCAAGGACTTCGTTGATTCCGCCAAGATTCGCCTGAACCCGAAGGCTGCCAACTACCGCGCTGACAGCTTCTACTCGGGCAACATGGTCATCACTGGCGCCGAGAACTACGCCAAGAGCAACGTCAGCTCCGATACCACCATCGGCGCTTGCGTTGATCTGTACGATCTGGCTGATGTCGATACTTTCCTGGCCGAGCACGGCACGGAAGTCGGTTACATCAACTGGAGCTACTCCTTCGGCGACACCTATGACTTCGAAGCCAAGGCCTGGACGGGCGAAGCCGCTGACGAAGTGGTTGAGACGCCTCTGACCATCGCCGAGCTGTACGAGTTCTACACGGTCGGCGCGGGCGGCGAGTACATCACCTGGGCTGACGAAGAGGGAAAGAAGGCCTATGCTCTGGAAGAGCTGTACGTCAAGTATACCTATCCGGAGTTCCCCTGGGAGAAGGTCGGCTTCATCCAGAGCGGCGACTATTCGTTCGACCTGGTTCTGACCAAGTCCCTCGAGGGCTTCTATCTGTGGTACTCCATGACCGACACCTGGCTGGTCAAGGCCGATGTCTATGAGAGCTGCATCACGGAGACTGACGGCGTTTACAGCTGCACCTACGGCACCAGCGCCGAGACCTCTCCTTCCTGGGGTCCCTACACGATGGCTGAGTTTCAGTCTGACAAGGTCATTACCATGAAGCGCAATGACAGCTGGTTTGGCTTCAATGACGAGCCCGATGTCTATCAGGCGACTTCTGTCGTTTACACCTACGTTGCTGAGCCGGCCACCCGTCTGGAGATGTTCCTCAACGGCCAGCTGGACTACTTCGGCATGAGCAAGGACTACATGGAAGAGTACGCCGGTTCCGACTATCTCTACTATGAGGAAGGCGACTCCGTCTTCGCGATGGTCTTCAACCCCGACAAGGGCGCTCTGGAAGTTTCCCAGAAGAACGCGGGCGAGAACATCAACAAGACCATCCTGACTGTCGAGGACTTCCGTATCGCTCTGTCCCTGTCGATGGATCGCGCGAAGTTCTGCTTGTCCACCTCTCCGACCAACGGCCCGGCTTTCGCCCTGTACGGCAGCCAGATCGTTGCTGACCCGGACAATGGTATCTTCTATCGCACCACCGACGATGCCAAGCAGGTTATCGTTGACTTCTGGGGCCTGACTGATGAGATCGGCGAGGGCAAGACCTACGCCACCATCGACGATGCCATCGACTCCATCACCGGCTACAACCTCGAAATGGCCAAGACCTACTTCGACTCCGCCTATGATCAGGCGATCGAGCAGGGTCTGATGGACGAGGAC
>CAYOTH010000283.1:0-3281 GCA_964406835.1 uncultured Oscillospiraceae bacterium | reverse complement strand
GCTCTGCCATCGAAATCTACAGCGAGCTGCCCGCCGCCATGTCGGCCGTCACTTGGACGACGCTGGCCAACGCCGAGCATTCGGTCTATCTGCCGCTTTCCAACCTGATTACCGATGTGGCCGAAATGTTTGATTACACGCCGGAAGGCTTCACCGCCTCCAGCTATGGCTACAACCTCGATTATGCGCACACCCACTTTAAGCGTCTATGCGCGCTGAGCGAGCAGGATCGCGAGCATTACGGCACTGGCGTGCGCGCCTACTGGAAGAGCGTCGAGGATGAGCTGATCGCTTCCTACCCCGCCGTTCTGGAAGAGGCCGCCACGCTCTATACCGATGATCCGACCAAGGCTGCCGAGTATCTCACGTCCTACACGGTTGAAAAGCAGGAAAAGGCGCTGGCCGACTGCGACACCATGTACGACGAGCTGACCTGGTACATGATTTCCAACACGAATACCATGACCTACAACAGCAGCCGCGGCGAATTTAACACCTGGAACAACTTCGTGCCCTCGCTGAGCACGCAGGACGCCCAGTAAAAAACGTTTCCCCTGCTTAATGGCTCTCCTGCCCGAATCCCCTTCGGACGAGAGAGCCTTTTTTATTCATGCTTTTAATCGATCCACATTTCGCGAATCCAGCCCCGCAGAAAATCGCAGACGGCCCGGCTGTTGGTCTCCATGGCATAATGCCCGGCTGAAGGCAAAAGATGATACTCCGCCGCCGGGAAATCCCGCTCGCGCAGCCGCCGGGAAATTGTGCCGCCCAACAGCACATCGCGCCCGCCCCAGATAATCATCGCCGGAAGAAACAGCTTGGACAGCTCCTGCGTTTCAACCTGATAGCCCTCCAGCAGCATGTTCCGAACCGTTTCCTCATGCCCGGTCAGCCGAAGAAGCGGCCTGCGCAGTTCCTTCAGACGTTCCGGGGCCAGCCTGCGTCCATAAAGGCGGCGTGCCAGCCGCTCAAAGGCCTTTTCAGAGGCCACGTTGCGCCGCATCCATCCGGCTATCATCCGCTCGAAAAACGGCTGGCGCACCAGCGCGCGCACGGGCGGCGCCAGCAGCGAATACAGTATCGGGCTGACCATAAACAGCGACGCCGATGAATCCGGCTGCTGAATGGCCATCTCGGCAATGGTTCCACACGCCGAGCCATTGCCCATCAGATGCCAGCATTTCAGCTGCCCCTCCGCCTCCAAGTCAAGCGCGTCCAGAAGGCCCCACATATAACGCGCCCGCAGCGATTGCTCAAGTGGCATATCCTCGCAATAGCCGCTCTGCCCAAAGCCGGGCATATCGGCCATCACGCACAAACAGCCTGCCTGTGTCAGCTCCGGCACAATCAACCGCCAGGAAGCGGTCGTCGAGCCTGGCGCGCTGAGCATAAACACGCGATGACGCACGCTGCCCGCAGGACGCGCCGTCTCATAGCAAACCGGCACGCCGCGAATGACCATCCGCTGAACCGCCATGCCCCATCACGCTCCTTCGCATCCATTCTATCAATGCTATTTTAGCACACATTATTCATTTGTGAAAGAGAAAATGTCACGTCTCATCCACAGAACGCCAAAAATAACCGCATTTTTGCAGTTTTTTAGGGCTTCGGGCACTTCATAAGCGCGCTGCCCGGCTACATCCGCCCAAGTTGTTACGGCCACTAACCATAATTTAATTTAACATTGGTTAGTTGTTTGCTTTCACATCACAGTATGTTAATCTATAGGCGAGATGAAGAACAAATACTTCTCCATCCCGATTCACAAACAGAGGAGGTACTTCCATTGCGCGTCGTTTTTTGAGCGCGCCTGTCAATGACGCAATTGCTTTAAATTGAATCTGTTGACAGGAGCGTTGAGATTGCCTGCAAGTTATTTCCGACAGAACCACTGAAAGGAGATTAGCCATGAAGAAGATTATCACTCTGCTGTAAATCGCTTTGTGGATCTTCTCTCGTCTTCACCGCTTATGCAGACACTCTTGCGACCACAGAGGTTGCTCCTGCATTCCTACACAGTAAAATCTCTTTTCACCAGTGACAAGCAGATACTAGAAGACAGCAACCGGCCCAAGGAGACGCCCATAACGCGCACACTGAAATCAAGTTCGGAGCCTGCGGCCGTAAATGTCGAGGACTATATTAAGCACAGCGACGCATGGTCTTATTATAGTACCAGGAAAATATCGACCATTGGTGACACCGTTGCATTGACCATCAACGGCGGTGAACCTTTCCGTCTGTACGCCAGCAAAGTGTCTGGTAACGACGGTGAGTGTAAATTCTCCGTTGCTTTGTACTGATATGTGTTTCAATCCACACTAATTATAATTCACTAAGTTTGCCCCTGTCGGAGACACATTCTTCGGCAGGGGCGAAATAACAACCGCAAAGGAGGCCTTCCATGACCAGCCTGACGCTTAAAATCATCGCCCTCATCAGGATGCTGCTTGACCACCTCATGAAGGCTCATCTCTTCAGTCAGGGCGTTCTCATGCAGTGTGGCCTCGACATGATGACAAGCTATCGGATTATGGAGATCATCAGCCCCTTCGGCCGTCTGGTCTTCCCGATCTTCGCCTTCATGATCACCGAGGGCGCGCGCCGCACGCACAATATAAAAAAGTATCTTTTCAGACTACTTCTCTTTGCACTGATCTCGGAAATTCCCTTTGACGTGACCATGGGATACAGCACCTCCTGGGGCGGCATATTATCCGACATCAATTTTCTAAAAGGCACCAACGTCCTTTATACCTTTACGCTGGCCGTATTGGGCATTGCGCTCTATGAAGACTGCCGCCATCACAATCGCGGCCGTGTCCTGCGCACGATATCCCTCGTCGTGCCCGCGCTGCTCTCTGCCGCGCTCCGCACTGACTACACGATATTTCGCGTAGCGCTGGTCTACGCGGCCTATCTGCCAGGCGACATAAGCGCACCCGATTCCTTGCCATGGCGGGCGTACTGGCCGTGCTCTATTTGGTCTATGACAGCTTCTGGTTCACTAATCTGACAAGCAACAATTTTATCGAGCTGTTCATGTCCTTTGTGTCGCTTGCCCTGCTCTATTTCTACAATGGCCAACGCGTCGGGCAAAGCAGTGCGTTTAGCAAGTGGCTGTTCTATATCGCCTATCCGGCGCATCTGACGCTGTATGGGCTATTGCGGCTGCTCCTGCGCTAAGACAAACGGCAGGCTCGTTCTTCACAACGAGTCTGCCGTTGCAGCCTGTCAAAAAAGGTCGCAAAAAGCGGCCTTTTCTGATATAATAGAGG
>CAYOTH010000282.1:0-3293 GCA_964406835.1 uncultured Oscillospiraceae bacterium | reverse complement strand
TTCTTTGACAGGCTGAGACCGCCCGCCTTTTTCAGGCGGACGGTCTTTTGTTAGGCCTCATCCGGCAGATGATTCGTGACGTCAAACAGGCCGACGATTTTCCGGCAATGCCGACAGTAAAAGGCGGGCGAGGCTTTCGTCTGTCCCAGGAGAATATTGGTTTTCCCGAAGGTGCGCATCCCCGTATAGATCAGCCGTTTCAAACCGCGCCTTTTAAACTGCGCCATCGGAACCCAGCCGGGCGCAACGCCGTCGATAATCAGGCCGCCCACCTCCATTTCAAGGCTGCAAAGCGGGCAAAGCATTACCTTTCCTCCCCTCTCATACGCCAAGAAGAAAGCGCGTCAAGCCCTTCTCCGGGCATAAAACGATTTACATCTCCAGTTCAAAGGCTTCGGGCAGCTGGCGGATAATCTCCAGCCAGCGCAAAAGATCGGCCTTTTTGTATTTCGGCCAGCCGGTCAGATAGTGGTTGGCTCCCGCCTCGCCGTCAGCCGTAAAGCGCAGAACCAGCAGCCTCTGCGCCGAGGGATCCACCGTCAGCGACCCGGCACGCACATTTTCCCCGGCCGGAACGCGAATTTCGCCCTGAGAGAGCACAGTACCGCTGTCCCCGTCGCAGACCGACCAGACAAACGTCTTGTCCTCGAGGGTGTCGTTGGCCAGCACGATGTTCTGATTCCAGCCGCTGACATCCTCCACCATCATCTGGCAGGGCTGCTGGCTGCGCCTGATATAGTGCCAGGCCAGCTTTTTGCGGAAGTAATAATCAACCACAGAATCGGAAATCTGCGGCCAGCCGTCAATCATATTCCACCAGATGATGCCGGTGCGCTTCCACTTCAGGCAGCGCGTCCGCTCGATAAAGAACTTCATAGCTTCCGCCTGAGAAATCTGCGAAATCAGGGCAAACTCGTCCAGCTGATCACATTTTTCCTCGCAGAGCAGCGTCACCTGATCGGCCATCAGCCGGTTGCGCGCGCCCGGATATTTCGTAATCAGCACATCCTCCGTGCTGTGGATCGCCCAGGCGCGGTTATCCAGCGGCCAGAGATGCTCCTCCGCCAGGAACGAACGCAGGCTCGAAGGCGCCGGGCAGCCGTGATAACCGGCCTCGCCGATAAAGGACGCGCTCGACAGGCGATAAAAATCGTCCTTATAGAAGGCGCGCGGCCCCCAGGTATGCTGTTCGGGAACATTATCGGCGGTGAATCCGTCCGGAATTTCCGGCGACGAACGCACAAAGAAGCGATAAGGATCGTGCTCCTGAAGCGCCTTGACCAGCGTCTCATGCGCCACGCGGTTATAACGCGCCTCGTAATGCGGATAACGGAAGCCCAGGTTCTTGGTGTCAATCTCGTTATCACCCGACCAAATGGCCAGCGACGCATGGTTGCGCAGCCTGCGAATGACGGCGGCCGCCTCCTTTTCGATGACGGCGGCAAAATCCGCGCCCTGCGGATAGTTCGTGTTGCCCATGCAGAAATCCTGCCAGACCAGCACGCCGTTTTCATCGCACAGTTCAAAGAAGCGATCGCACTCATACACGCCGCCGCCCCAGGAACGCATCATATTGCAGCCGCACGCGCGCACCAGATCAAAGGATTTTTCCAGGCGAAGCGCATCCCGCGAATGAATGGCGTCCAGCGGCACCCAGTTCGTGCCGCGCACCATCATCGGCACGTCATTGACGTAGAAGGCAAATTTCTGCTGACCGGGCGTGAAATCACGCTCCAGGCGTACCGTGCGCAGGCCGATGCGCTCCTGACGCACATCGACCACCTCGCCGTTGTGAATCAGCTCCATGCGCACATCGTAAAGCGCCGCCTCGCCATAGCCCTTCGGCCACCAGAAACGTGCCCCGCGGATCATGCACTCGCAGTTTCCGCTGACAAACCAGGCTGGCTGTTCATCCACAAAGGAAGAATCGCCGCATTGGCCGCTCACGCGCACAGAAAACCCTTCAAGCGTGTCGGCGTCGGTTTCAAAGCGATAGGCATATTCCAGCAGCGTCTCACCCTTCAGGCGATCGACATACGGCACGGCGTAATAGGTTTCGGTAAAGCGCGTGGCCGCTCGATCAATGAGGCGAACACTGCGCCACAGTCCGCTGGTCACCAGCCGCGGCAGAATGTCCCAACCAAAGCAATGCGCCGCCTTGCGCGTCCAGCAGATTTCACTGCGGTGCGCCGTGCCGCGCAGCCCGATATTGTATTCCTGCGCGCGGGCAAAGTTCATCACCGAGTGAATGTGAACGATCAGCTCGTTGTCGCCCGGACGCAGGCAGTCGGTGACGTCAAACTCATGCTCGATGAGCATGTTTTCGGTATGGCCGATCAGCGCACCGTTTAAATAAATATCGGCAATGGTATCAATGCCCTCAAAACACAAAACCGCACGATGGCCCGCCTCAACCGACGCCCCCTCGAAGTGCCGCGCGTAAATCCACTGTACATACTCGTATTTGGCAAAATTCAGAAGATTTTCGTCATAAAACGGATCGCCTTCAATCCCGGCTTCCACAAGCGCCTCCTCAGCACAGCCGGGAACGCACGCCGGAATCGACGGCCACTGCTCCAGCATTTCCTCTCTGAACAACTCGCTTCGACCGCCCTTTTCGGGGGCATAATACAGCATCCAGTCCCCGTCCAGAAGCCTCATCATCTGATCCATGAATCTATTTTCCTCCTTACAGGCTTTATCAACGGCGTTTTCAACGCTTACTCGTGTTTATTATAAACGATTGACCTTAATCTGTAAAGGCTTTTGCAGCCCCGCGCCTTCACTTTTCCAGCGCTTTTAACCGGGATACCCCACGCCCCTCCTGCCAAAAGCGCGCTCGCTCTTTGATCGCAGCAGCTCTTCACGCCATAAACGCGGCCGCTTGCCCTATTGAACGTCAGCGAATCGCCGATGATGACCGCTTCCTGCGGATAAACCCTCTCGTGTCTTGAGGCGTTAATCTTCGAAAAGGCATAATCAAAAAACGCCCGCTCCGGCTTGGACGCGCCCGCCGCTTCCGAAATAGAGCTGTCTTTAAAATACACGGCCAGCCCTGAAATGGCAAGGCGATGCTTCTGCTGCGCCTCTGGGCCGTTGCTGGCCGCATAGAGCGCCAGATCCTGCGCTGTCAGCGCCTCAAGCATCTCCCGGGCGCCGTCTACAACAATGACGCTTTCATGAAGACACTCCCGGAAATAACGTTCAAATGCCGCTCCACCAAAGTCAATGTACAGCTAGCTGAAAATACGCTTCCAGCGCACCTGCCACAATTCAGTCATAGTCATTTGCCC
>CAYOTH010000281.1:0-3297 GCA_964406835.1 uncultured Oscillospiraceae bacterium | reverse complement strand
GTCGCAGTCGGCGTCAAAGATCACACCCAGATCGGCACCGGAGCGCTTGACGGCCTCAGAAATGGCAGCCATGGCGTCCTTGTCTTCGGGGTTGGGAATGTGGTTGGGAAAATGGCCGTCCGGCTCGAGGAACTGGCTGCCCTCGGTTTCAGCGCCGAGAGATTCCAGGAAGCGGGCATAGAAGCCGCCCGCGCCGTTTCCGGCATCGACAACCACATGCAGGCCCAGCAGTGGGCGCAGCGCATCGTCCTCCAGACGGTCGCGCACCATCTTGGCCAGGCGCTCGGTGTAGATCGAAAGGAAATCACACGGCTTGACCAGGCGCTGGGGCAGCGTTACGGTCATGGCGGCGGTCAGAATTTCGGAAATGTCCTTGCCCTCGAGGCCGCCCTCGCGGGTGATGAGCTTAAAGCCATTCTTGTACCAGGGATGGTGGCTGGCCGTGATCATGACGGCGCCGTCGCAGTGGGTTTCCGGCTCCACAGTGGTGATGAACATGGCGGGTGTGGTGCACAGTCCGCAGTCCAGCACGTCGCAATCGGCGGCAGTTAGGCCTTTGATCATGCCCTTTTTGAGCTCGGGGCCGGTCAGGCGGGAATCATGTCCCACGGCGATGGTCAGCTTGTCGGCGGTGGTATCGTACTTCTTGGCCAGCCACAGCGCAAAGGCATAGCCGACGCATTCGGCGATTTCGGTGGTCAGCATGGGCGCGATGCCGTCATGCTCCAGGGCGTCTCCGCGGATATCCGATCCGCTTTTGAGTTTCATCCATTCGGTTCGCATAATTACCCCCATATGGTCGTTGGTTATAATAGATCGGCCTCGACCGGTTCGAGTGCCGAGAGATACCGGTAAAGCGGTGCGAGCTTTTCAAAGCCTCGGGCAATTTCCTCCGCCAGGCGCGGGGAATGCATCAATTCAAAGGGCGGTTCCTTCTCATAAAAGAAGCTGCGCGTCAAAAACCAGGGCTGCGCCTCCACGGGAAGCGCTTCGGGAACGCGGCGGCGTTTAAAGAAGCGGGAATGAAGCGTCATATCCTCGTTCAGCGGTCGTACAAGGCTTAAAAACGGCTCGGGATCGGCCAGCAGCTGATGACGCAATGCGTTCATCAGCGGGCGGTTTTCGTCATAGGTTCCCATGCCAAAGGCCGTGCCCTGCGAGGAGATTTCGAAATAGAAGCCTAAGGATGTGCTCTGCATGGTGCGCGGCGCGCGAAAGCTCAGCCACATATAATCCCGATAGGGCGATTTGTCCTTTGAAAAGCGGATGTCGCGGTTGATGCGCGAAACCACTTTCTCGGGACGTCGCTCGAGAGAATCGTCAATGGCCTCGATGGTCGGCGCCAGGGCAAAGGCCAGCTCCTTGAGCGGCTGGCGCACGGCTTCCTCGTACCAGGCGTGGTTTTCGTGGAAAAACGAGGTGTTGTTGTTAAAGCCGATGGCTATGAAAAATTCGTCCATGCGCGGTGAAAATCCTTCAAACACTGTGCGTGTCTCTCCTGTTTGTTTCAAAATTTATAGGTCGGCTTCGGTGGCGGGAGGCTCGGCCGGCGCATCGTCCTTGGAAACGGGCAAAAGCACGATCTCTCCAAAGACGCCGCTTTGCTGGAGCCGTAGCCGGTTCAGGCGCAGAAGCTCCAGCAGCGCCATAAACAGCGCGACGGCTTCGGCGCGGCAGGGCTCGTCGTCAAACAGCTCTTCGAAGGCCACGCGGCCCCGGCGCAGACGTGCCTGAATGCGCCCCATGCAGTGCTGCACGGTGTATTCGTCGCGATGAATTTCGCGCTGGTGCGTTCCGCCCGATTCCTTCTTTTCGACGCGGCTTAAAACGTGCATAAAGGCGTTCATCAGCCCTTCGAGGGTCAGGCCGGTCAGCTCGTATTCGGGAGGCGGCAGGGGATATTCCTCGGGCAGCTTGCTCAGCATGAGGGAGGCGGCCTGCTCAAGGCGCTTCATGTCCTCGCAGGTTTCCTTAAAGGCCTTGTATTCGGTCAGCTGGCGGATCAGCGCCTGCTCGGGCGTTTCGGCGTCCGGATCTTCCGGCTTGGGCGGCACGGGCAGCAGCGCGCGCGATTTGATCTCGACCAGCATGGCGGCCATCTGAAGAAACTCGCTGGCTGAATCCATATCCAGTTCGTCCACGCCGGCCATATATTCAAGATACTGTTCCGTGATTTCGGAAACGAAGATATCGCAAATATCGATTTTGGCGCGTGAAATCAGCGTCAGCAGCAAATCAAGCGGGCCGTCAAACTGCTTGAGCGAAACAATATAGGCCATAGACGTCTCCTTTTTCGGTCAGGCCAGGGAAGCAAGGCGGAAGACGAGCATAAACGCGCGCCCCACAAGGCTCATCACGGCGTCCTCAGCCAGTCCCAGCACCTTGCTCAGCGCGCCCGTCCAGACCAGCAGCAGCAAAATACCCTGGCCGATTTGTGCGGCGCGCTTCGTCGCATAGAGCGACTTTTTCAGCAGAAGATCGTTAAAGACGTGATAGCCGTCCAGCGGCGGCACAGGCAGCAGATTAAACAGCGCCAGGCCGAGATTAATGTAGACAAAGTTGGCGATGATTTCGTAGAACACGCCCGCCACGCGGCCCAGATAGGGCGTGATCAGATAATGGCTCATGATGGAGGGGTAGAGCGCCACATCGCTCAGGGAGACGCGATAGAGCGTGCCGCTCAGCTCGACCAGAAATTCGTCGGCCGTGTACCACATGGCCTGCGGCACGGCCTTGAGCCCGATGAGCAGTATGATTAAAAGCGCCGCGCAGCCCAGCAGGAACATGATGAGGTTGGCGACAATACCGGCCACAGAAACGATCAAATCGTCCCGGCGGGGATGGCGGAAGTTGCCCGGGTTGATGGGAACCGGCTTGGCCCAGCCCAGGCCGATAAAGACCATGCACAGCGTGCCCAGGGGATCCAGATGCCTGAGGGGATTGAGCGAAAGCCGCCCCAGCAGTTTGGCTGTCGGGTCGCCCAGACGATAGGCGGCATAGCCGTGCGCACATTCGTGCAGAATCAGCGCCGGCAGCACGGCCGGGAGAATCAGCAGAATGGATTTTATGTAAGCGACCGGATCGCTGAGAAGCGCCTGAATACCCATGATTTCCTCCGCAAGAGACATTTGTAATAATAGTATAGCGCAAAAGCATCCGGATTTCAAGAAAGGGCGTGTAATTTCCCGCCTGAAAAATGCCAAATTGCCGCAGAATGCAGAAAAAAACGGCGGCGATAAAAAATAATTTCGAAAAACTCAGAAAATTCTAATCTTCGGGAACCAATCCGGCGCGAAG
>CAYOTH010000280.1:0-3324 GCA_964406835.1 uncultured Oscillospiraceae bacterium | reverse complement strand
CTCATTGGCCAGGGCCGCATCGACGAAATCCTCTCCGCCAAATCCGACGAGCGCCGCCAGGTCTTCGAGGAGGCCGCTGGCATCGTCAAGTTCAAAACGCGCAAGCTCGAGGCTGAAAAGCGCATGGAAAACACCCGCGCCAACCTCGCCCGGGTCGAGGATATCATTGCCGAGCTGGAAGCGCGCATCGAGCCGCTCAAAGAGCAGAGCGCCGCAGCCCGCGAATATCTCCAGCTGCGCGACGAGCTCAAGGGCCTGGAGCTCAACGCCTTCCTCATCCACAGCGACCGCTCCAACCAGCGCATCGCCGAGCAGCAGGACGCCCTCGCCGCCCTGGCCGAATCGATCAGCCGGGACAACGCCGAGGCCAAAGCCCGCACGCTAAAGCGCAATCAGACACAGCAGGCACTCTCTGCCCTCGAGGCCGAGGCCGCCGCCCAGCGTGAAAATGTGCAGACACTCATCCGCGACGTCGAAGCGGCCGAGGGCCAGATCGGCGTGCTTTGCGAGCACATGGCCGCCGCCCAGCGCGAGCAGACGCGCCTTGAACAGGCCGTCGCTGCCGCCGAGGGCGATGAAGCCGCCACTCGCCAGCGCCTGAGCGATTTAAACGAGCGCATCGCTTCCGAAACCGAAGAAGCCATACAAGCCCAAAAGCGCCTGGACGCTCTCGAAAGCGAGCTGACGCAGGCCAACGACACGCTCATTGAGCGTGAACGCCGCTGCGAGGCTCTAAAGGCCAGCCGCATCGACGCCATCAACCGCCTTTCCGATGTCAAAAGCGAGCAGGCGCGCTATGCCGCCATGAAGGACGCGCTGCTCTCCCGCCTCGAAACGCTCAAAACCGAGTGCGGCGAAGGCGAAGGCTCGCTGGACGAGCGCCGCCAGGCCGTCTCTCAGGCCGAGGAGCGCTTAAAAAGCGAATTAAACGAAAAGCAACGCGTCGATCAGGCGCTGTCCGCTCTTCAGCAAAAGCTCGCGCTGTGCGGCGCGCAGTTCGATCAGCAGAGTGAACGCCAGCGCGCTCTGACCGCACAGAAGCAGGAAACCGCCTCCCGGCTGCGCGTCATGGAGGAAATGCAGCGCGATTACGAGGGCTATCAGAACTCGGTCAAGCAGGTGCTGCTTCAGGCCCGACGCACACCCAACAGCGGCGTTCACGGCGTCGTGGCCACGCTGATTACCGTTCCCAAGCGGTTGGAACGCGCCATCGACATGGTGCTGGGCGGCGCGCTTCAGAACATCGTCGTCGAGCGCGAGGAAGACGCCAAGCGTATGATCGATTTTCTGCGAAACGGCCGGTTGGGCCGCGCCACCTTCCTGCCCCTCACCTCGGTAAAGGGACGCACGCTCTCCGCGGACGAGCGGCGCGTGCTCTCCATGCCCGGCTGCGTCGGGCTGGCCTCCGAGCTCATCAGCTTTGCCCCCCGCTATCAGGGCATTGTGGACAGCTTGCTGGGCCGCACCGTCGTGGCTGAAAACCTGGACAGCGGTATCGCCATACAGCGCGCCGGGCGGCACGCCTTCCGTCTGGTGACGCTCGAGGGCGACGTCATGCACTCGGGCGGCTCGATGACCGGCGGCTCCACAACATCGCGCGTGACCAGCCTGCTCTCCCGGGAGCGCGAAATCGGCGAGCACCGCGATCACCTAAGCGAGCTGAACGCTCAATTGGACGCGCTCACCCAGGCTCTCGCCGCCCTCGACGACGAGCGCGCCGCCCTCAAGCAGCAGCGCGGCGAACTGTTCGAGCAGAACCGCCAGCAGGAAATCGCCTGCACCCGCGAGGAGGCCCATCTCGCCACCGCCCGCGACGCCCTGGCCAGCCAGACCGAGCAGAACGAGCGACTGCGCCTTGAAAGCGAGCGCATGAGCGCCCAGCTTGAGGACATCCGCGAGGCCATGGCGCAGTTGGAAACCCGTCAGGCTGGCGCACAGCAAAGCGGCGACGATCAGCAGGCCGAAATTGCCCGGCTGAACGAGGAAATCACCCGCCTGCGCGAGGAGCTGGGCGACAAGCGCCGCCTCGTAACCGACCAGCGCATCATTCAGGCCGCACGCGAACGCGGCCTGACCGCGCTCAAAGACGACCAGGCCCGCCTGAGCAGCGACGGCTATGACCTGACCCGCCAGCTGGATGAAAACCGGCGCGCCCTTGAGGAATGCACCCGCGCCCTCACCGAGGACAAAACGCGCCTGGACGAGGAAAACGCCCGCCTGACCGCGCTCAAGAGCCGCCTGGACGACGAGCGCGCCCGCTTTGCACAGACCGATCAGGCCCGCATCGAGGCGCAGGAGGCCGTCAAGACCGACATGCAGCGCCTGGATGCGCTCAGAAGCAACCTGGACAACCTCACCGAGCAGCAGCACAAGGCCGAGCTGGCCCTCACGCGGCTGGAGAACGACCTCAAAACGCTCACCGACCGCATCTGGGAGGACTACGAGCTGACCTATGCCGGGGCCAAAGAATTCCGCCAGGAAGACTTCAAGAGCGCCGAGGCCGACAAGCGCATCGCCGTCATCAAGGGACGCATTCGCGAAATGGGCGCGGTCAATGTCAGCGCCGTGGACGAATACCGGCAGACCTGCGACCGCTACGAGGAGCTGACCGTGCAACGCGACGACCTTACGCGCGCTCAGCTCGATTTGATGGGCATCATCGACGACCTCATGAAGAAGATGGACGCGCAGTTCCGCACGCAGTTTGCCCTGCTCAACGAAAACTTCAAGGAGACGTTTGTCAACCTCTTTGGCGGAGGCCGCGCCGAGCTTCAGCTTTCCGACCCGAACGACGCCCTCAACTGCGATATCGGCATCGTCGCCCAGCCGCCCGGCAAGAAGCTGCAAATGCTCTCCCTGCTCTCCGGCGGCGAGCGCGCGCTCACGGCCATCGCCATCCTCTTTGCGATGCTGCGCCTCAAGCCCACCCCCTTCTGCTTCCTGGACGAAATCGAGGCGGCGCTGGACGACGCCAACATCGACAATTTCGCCGAGTACCTGCGCGATTACTCCCGCAACACGCAGTTTGTGGTCATCACGCACCGCAAAGGCACCATGGAGCGCTGCGATGCGCTCTACGGCGTCGCCATGGAGGAAAAGGGCGTCTCGCGCATGGTGAGCGTCAAAATGAGCGACATCCCCTACTGACACGATCATAACGAGGTGATTATTCATGGCTCTGTTTGACAAGCTGAAAAACAAGCTGGGCTTCGGCAAGAGTGAAACGCCCGCCGAGCCGGAGAAAAAGCCCGCGCCCGAAGAAAGCGAAATCGCCGCCCCTCAGGCCCCCGTAGCCGATCCGACGACACCCGAAGAGCCCCAGCC
>CAYOTH010000279.1:0-3326 GCA_964406835.1 uncultured Oscillospiraceae bacterium | reverse complement strand
CTCAAAAAGAAGCGCTGTATAGGCTGCCTGCCGCCTCAGCTGGGCGGGAGAGAGGCCATATTTTTCTTTAAATGCCGTCTGAAAATGCGAAAAGCTGCTGTAGCCCACCTCCATGGCAATGGTCAGAATATCCTTGGAGGTGCTTTGAATCATCTCATAGGCCAGATTCAGGCGCAGATTTTTGATATATTGCTGCGGCGTCATGCCATAATACTTTTTCATCAGGCGGCACAGCTGTGCGTGGCTCAGATTGGCGACGCGCAAAAAAGCCGACACGCCTTCGGCCGCGTTGGGCAAAAGCGCCATCTGCTCCATAGCAAAGCGCATCCACAACGGCGCGCCGCCGCGCAGCTTATGCGACAGCAGATACTGCATAACCTGCCCCAGCAGAATGCGATACTGGCGCACATAATCCGTGCCGTCCAGCCCGGCCATGGAACGATACGTCTCTTCAAGCGCGTGAACCTCGTTGGGTTCAAGGTGGAAGCAGCGCGTCTCCTTCAGCGTTTCCTCTCCATAAGCGGCTAAAAAGCGTTCCATCTCCCCGGCCTCGATCTGAAGCGAGAGCAGCTCTGTCACCGGCGACTCCTCCGAAAAGCAGTGCCAGTCGCCCGGGCGCATCAGCACGGCATCGCCGACCATGAGCTTATGCGCCGAATCGTTGAGCCTGTGTTCGCTGCTGCCCGACACCATCAGCACCAGCTCATAAAATTCATGCGCATGTCTCCTCGAGTTCAGCTTGCGATTGAGAACGACCGTATGCGTATAATACTGATGATGCGGCGGATGAAACAAATCCTGACTTTTTAAAACATCCATCATGGCGCTTCGCTTTCTCTGAATTCTTCATGGACATGTTCTTATCGTTTTCTTCATTTTAAAGCAGGCTGTGCGCACTGTCAATTCCCCATATTGTCATTTGCGTTGTTTTTTTATCCTTCCCTCTGACAAGCGCCGTATCCTCATGGCGATTTCATACGGCTCGCCAAAGCCTGAAAAAGCTTAAACGGCCCCACAGGCCCGGAAAGCCTCATGAAAATGCCTCTCATCTCCAAATTCATGCTGAGTCCTTCGTTCTCCTTGAAGCTCAAACCTGCTTTGGAGGCAAAGAAAAACGGGCAGACGCCATGGTGTTTTCCCATGCGCCTGCCCGCCGATTAGGCTTTAATGATCATCTGGTTCCGGCTTTTATGGGGTTCTATCCCTGAATCGGTTCAATCATGCCGATTTTGCCGTCTGCCCGGCGATAAATAACGCTGGTAATTCCCGTCTCCGCATTGATGAAAACGAAGAAGCTGTGTCCCAGCATATCCATCTGGGCAATGGCATCCTCAATCGCCATGGGCTTGACGGCGAAACGCTTCACGCGCACCAACTCATCCGGCTGATCCTCCCAAGCCGGAACGATATCCTCCGGCTCAGTGAGCGCTTCGACATAAGCGCGCTTGCCCAGCTTGGTGCGGTGGCGGTGAATCTGGCGATCCAGCCGATCGAGCGCGCGATCGATGCTGGCGTACATATCCTCGCTCTCTTCCTCGGCGCGGAACATCACGCCATCCACCTGAAGCGTCATCTCTGCGATGAAGCGCACATTGCGTTCCTGGCTCAGACGAACCTGAGCATCCGCCTCCTCGCGGAAATAGCGATCCATTTTGTTCAGCTTTTTTTCAATGCGGGCGCGCATCGGCGCAGTGATCGTGAAGTTTTTGGTGTTCATCGTAATACGCATAGTCTACACTCCTGACTTTAAAGAAATTGATTTTGCCGTCAGACCCGCCTGGCCGGCAGGCTGCTCTGCTCTGCCATGGGCATCGCTCTCCTTTCCTTCGGCGTCTTGTTTTGCCTTTATATTATATTGTTTCGCCGTCCACGTAAATATTCCTGCATGATTTGAAATATTTTTCGATTTTTTTGAGTTTCATCGCGCCGTGTGACATTTTTGTGTTATGAATTGACGGCCTTATGGCGTTGTGCTATAATAGATATATATTGTGTATCGGAGTGTGAACGATCATGATAAGCTATACCGTGCGCCAGGCCATGCGCCCCAACAACCGGCCAAACAAGCCCTGCGAGGATCGCATCGTTCTGAGCCGTGACACCTTCGCCATCGCCGATGGCGTCACGCAAAACAGCGATGAATACCAGCCCGGCATGACGATCAGCCCGGCCGGTGAAGCCGCTCGCCTGACGGTCGAGGCCATCGTCTCGGTGCTTGAATCCTCGGCCAACCCCACACAGGATGCGCGCGCCGCCGCACAGCTGGCCATTGAGCGCACCGCTCAGTTCAACACCACGGCTTCGTGCGCCTTTCCGGCCGCTGCCGTGTATGTCAGCGCGGCGCTGCGAGGGAATCGTCTGCACTTTTCCTACATCGGCGACTCGGTCATCATGCTGATCCGAGGCGGCGTGCGCATTCGCCTGAGCGAGCAGCAAACCGCTCATCTGCGCGTGTTCGGCTCAACCAGCGGCCTGAAAATCAGCAAACGCGAATTATACGATACCATCACCAACAATGCCTCTCACCCGCTGGGCTACGGCGTTATACTGGGCGATGAGCGCGGCCTGGACTTTCTGCGCTGCGCCGCCATCGACCTGGAGCCGGGCGACCGCATCATTCTCTCCTCCGACGGCATGGATCAATATCTTTATTACGCGCCCATCGACGAGCTGGCCACGCTTTCGCCCGACGAGCTGATTGAGCGCTCGCTCCCCTTCGACGAGGCGCCCTACAACCGCTATGCCGACGACAAGGCCATTGTCGTCATTGACATCGCCTAAATCGCCCTCTTACGACAAAATCCCCGCCCGGCATAAAACCGGACGGGGATTTTTACTTCAATCAAGCCGATGATTAGATATCGGTATCCTGCACGCAGGCCTTGAACAGATCCTCGGGCAGCTCGTCGCTCAGCTCGTTGATCGATTCGTAGTTGTGATAGCGGCGCACCATTTCCGCGAAGACCGGGGCCACCGACAGCGTCTTGAACTTCGCATGGCCGACGATGCGCGGATTCTCCACCGTATCGGTCGAGATGAGCGTCTCGATTGGGCTGTTCTCGATGCGTTTCACGCCGTCATCGGAAATGATGTTGTGGCTCAGCGCCGCAAAAATGCGCTTGGCGCCCTTCTTCTTCAGCGCCTCAGCTAGATTGACCAGCGTGCCGCCGGAAATGGTGAAGTCATCGACAATCAGGCAGTTCTTGCCGTTCACATCGCCCAGAATTTCCAGCACCTCGGCGTTTTCGCTGTGGTCGGAGCGCTGCTTATCACCGATGGCCACCGGCATATTCAGCGCCATACCAAAGCGGCGAGCCTGCTTGGCA
>CAYOTH010000278.1:0-3351 GCA_964406835.1 uncultured Oscillospiraceae bacterium | reverse complement strand
GGCCGGTGACGATCGGCGGGAAGAAGCGCATAACCTTCTGCGCGCCAAAGGCCTTGAACAGGCCCGCCAGGACGACGTACATCAGACCGGCGCAGACAACGCCCACGCCCGCGTAGGGAACCCAATTGACGATATCGGCGTAGTTGCCGCACATCGCGTGAACCGCGGTGTAGCCGCCGATGAAAGCGAAGGAAGAGCCCAGGAAGGCCGGAACCTTGCCCTTGGCAAGCAGGTGGAACAGCAGCGTTCCGAGGCCGGCGAACAGCAACGTGGCCGAAACGCTCAGGCCGGTCAGCGCAGGGACCAGAACGGTCGCGCCGAACATGGCGAACATGTGCTGAAAGCCCAGCAGCAGCATCTTCGGGATGCCCAGCTGTCTTGCATCGCGGATGGCAGTGTCTTTGGTGGTCATGGTCATCGTCTCCTTTTAAATATGTCGTGGGGAACAAAAGGAACCGTTGTGAGGGCGTCTGCTTTAATCCTGCTGGTAAAGCGTGACGCTGTTTTCTCCGTCAAACTCGTCCACCCGGACGGCAACCAGCTCTTCGGAGGAGGTGGGCACGTTTTTACCCACATAGTCTGGGCGAATGGGCAGCTCCCGATGCCCGCGGTCGATCAGCACGGCCAGCTGAACGCGCTGTGCGCGGCCCTGATCCATCAGTGCATCCAGCGCGGCGCGAATGGTGCGGCCGGTGTAGATCACGTCGTCAACGAGGATCGCCGTCTTTCCCTCCACCTTGAAGGGGAAGCTGCTGCTCAGAACGCGAGGCTGCGCGGCGCGCTGGGTCAGATCATCCCGGTAAAAGGCAATGTCCAGCTCGCCGACCGGAATGGGGGCGCAGCCGTCGATTACGGCAATGAGCCGACTCAGACGCTGAGCCAGAGGAACGCCGCGGCGGCGCACACCGATCAGCACCAGATCGTTCGTGCCCTTGTTGTGTTCGACGATCTCGTGGCCGATACGCATCAGCGCGCGCGCCATGGCGCGCTCATCCATGATCTGAGCTTTCAAAAGCATGGCATTAATCCTTTCACGGCATAAAAATAACCTGCGCACTTCCTCATGAGAAAAGGCGCAGGTGAAATAAACTGATGAAAATTCGAATCACCTTGCCAGCCTCACAGGACTGAATTAAAGGGAGCCGTTTGTTCATTCGTCGAAGAGTATACCACGGCTTTTGACGGCCGTAAAGAACAGGAATGTGTTTTTAATGTTGCGATTGTGAAAAGTGACGGATTGCGCATAAATCGCGTCAACGGGGCCAGATTGTACAAAAGAAAGGGAGGAGGAAAGCTATGATTCGCATTGTCAACCGCTATATTGCTCAGAAAAAGGTCTCTGAGCGCGAACTGATGAAAACGCCCGTGTCCTCGCCGGGCCTTGACGAGCTGCTTCGGCGCGTCGGAGCACGCAGAACATGAATGGCCATGTGGCGCTCTACATTCGCGTATCGACCGACGCTCAGTTTGAGGAGGGCTATTCGGTCGAGGCACAAAAGGACATGCTCGAGGGCTACTGCCGGAGCCGGGGCTGGAAAAGCTTTCAATTTTATATTGACGGCGGATTTACCGGCAGCAACATCGATCGCCCGCAGATGCAGCGCCTAATTGAGGCAGTGCGCGCGGGACAGGTTTCTCAGGTGGTGGTCTATAAGCTCGATCGGCTTTCGCGCAGCCAGAAGGACACGCTTTTTCTGATCGAGGATGTGTTTAACCCTGCCGGCGTGGGTTTTACCTCGATGAACGAGAACCTCGATACGGGGACGCCCATGGGCCGCGCCATGCTGGGCATTATGTCGGCCTTTGCGCAGTTGGAGCGCGAAACCATTCGCGAGCGCACGCGCATGGGGATGCGGGAGCGGGTGCGGGGCGGGCTGTGGATGGGCGGGGGACATCCGCCCTTTGGCTATGACTATGACAGCGCGTCTGGCTGCCTTGTCCCCAATGCCGACGCTGCATCCGTGCGCCTGATTTACCGGCTGTATCTTCAGGGGCTTTCGGCGGCGCGCATTGCGGCCAAGACCGGCTTTCGGGACGACAAGCCGATTCGCGATATACTGTCGCGAAAATCCTATATCGGCGTGATCGAGTACAACGGTGTCGAATACGCGGGGCGGCACGAGGCGATTATCGACCGTGTTTTATTCGACCGTGTTCAGGAGGCCATGCGCCTTCGCTCGTCGGTGCGCCGCTTTTCAAGCGGGCATTTGCTGAACGGGCTGGTTTACTGCGGTCGCTGCGGCGCGCGGATGCGCTATCAGAAATGGGGATCGCACGGCTATAAGCTGAGCTGCTATTCTCAGCAAAGCAGCAAAAAATACCTGATTCGCGATGCCGCCTGCGACAATCCCAAGCCTTGGGCCGAGGAGGTTGAGCAGGCGGTGGCCGATGATCTGGGCGCGCGTGCGCTGGAAGAAACCGGCGATGAGACGGTTTCGCAAAACGCTTCCAATGCGGGGCTTGAAGCCAAAATTTCGGAAACGCAGCGGCGTCTTCGGCGGCTTTATGCGCTCTATGCCGCGGCGGAGGACGAACTGCTCTTGGAAAGCATTGAAGAGCAGAAGCGGCTGCTTCAAACGCTTGAGGATCAGGTGGCCGACGAACAACGGCGTATAGCCGATGACCGGGCACAGAAACAGCGCCGCGAGCGCTATCGAACCCTGGCGCAGGCCTGGCCGGACATGACCGGGGAGGAGCGACAGAGCGTGGTGCGCGAGCTGATTGAGCGCGTGGAGATCGATGGCGAAAACGTGACGGTTTATTACCGATTATAGAGCATTTATGAGGCTTTAGGCGCTGCTTTTCGACAACGGACGTTCATGCCCATGATTGTCGGCGAAATACGCCGCTATCTGCGCGATAACAACGCCATTCGCGTGAGCCGATCGATCCGCGATACGGCCTATAAGGCGCTCAGGGCGCGTGAGCAGCTGACCTACGCGCTGGGGCGGGAGCCTCGGGTTGAGGAAATTGCCGCCGAAATCGGCGAGGAGATGGGCGAGGTGAGCTTGGCGCTGGATGCTATACAGGATCCGGTGTCGCTGTTTGAGCCGATTTATCAGGAGGTCGGCGATCCAATCTGCGTGATGGATCAGGTGCGCGATGATCGTGTCGAGGTAGAGGACTGGGTGCGGGATCTGGCGCTTCGGCAGGCCATGGCACATTTGAGCGAACGCGAGAGCGGGATTATCGAAAAGCGCTATTTTGAAGGACGCACGCAGATGGAGGTGGCCGACGAAATCGGCATTTCACAGGCGCAGGTTTCGCGTCTTGAAAAGGCGGCGCTCAAGCAGATGCGCCTCTATGTTTAGACAGGGCGGCCGACTGGAAGAGAGAAAAGGCTTTCCGGCC
>CAYOTH010000277.1:0-3358 GCA_964406835.1 uncultured Oscillospiraceae bacterium | reverse complement strand
GCGCCTGCTGCACGCCCTCGCCGGAAACATCGCGGGTAATCGAGGGGTTTTCGCTCTTGCGGGCAATCTTGTCGATCTCATCGATGTAGATAATGCCCCGCTGAGCGCGCTCGATGTCATAATCCGCATTCTGAATCAGGCGAAGGAGAATGTTCTCAACGTCCTCGCCCACATAGCCGGCCTCCGTCAGACTGGTGGCATCGGCAATGGCAAAAGGCACATTGAGTATTCGCGCCAGCGTCTGAGCAAGATAGGTCTTGCCGCAGCCGGTCGGGCCGAGCATAACGACGTTGGACTTCTGAAGCTCCACGTCATTATCCCCGCGGCCGAGATTCCTGATGCGCTTATAGTGATTGTAGACAGCCACGCACAGCGCCTTCTTGGCCGATTCCTGGCCGACGACATACTGATCGAGCACCGCCTTGATCTCCATGGGCTTCATCAGCGTGTCCGTACCAGCCGGAGAAGTTGCCTTTTCGAGGCTGTCGGTCATGATTTCATGGCACAGCGCCACACACTCATTGCAGATATAAACGCCGGGGCCCGCAATCAGACGCTGAACCTGATCCTGCGTTTTGCCGCAGAAAGCACAGCGAACGGCCGGCTTATTGATATCCTTTGACATATCTTACCTTTCCGAGCATCAGCGCCTGGGCGCAATGATCTCATCAATCAGTCCATAATCCCTGGCTTCCTCGGCGGTGAGGAAATGATCGCGGTCGGTGTCCGCCTGAACGGTCTTCAGAGACTTTCCGGTGTTCTTGGCCAGAATCGCATTGAGGTTCTTCTTGATACGCAGAATCTGTTCGGCGTGAATGGCAATATCCGACGCCTGGCCCTGCGCGCCGCCGAGAGGCTGATGAATCATGATCTCCGCATTGGGAAGCGCCTTGCGCTTGCCCTTCGCGCCGGCCGCAAGCAGGAACGCGCCCATCGACGCCGCCATGCCCACGCACACCGTGGAAACTTCGCAGCGCAGATACTGCATGGTATCGTAGATCGCCATGCCGGCCGTAACCGATCCGCCCGGGCTGTTGATATAGAACATGATGTCGGCATCCGGGTCTTCCATTTCGAGGAAGAGCATCTGGGCGATGATGAGATTGGCCGAATCGTCAGTCACTTCGCCGCCCAGAAAGATAATGCGGTCTTTCAGGAGGCGTGAAAAAATATCATACGACCTCTCGCCCTTGCTGGTTTGCTCAACTACATAAGGAATCATATTCATCTCTTACGCACCTCCATCCATAATATGCGCCAAAGCGCGCATTTCTATGCTCTTTATTTTGATTAAGCCTTGGCAACCGCGTTGGCCTTGAGCAGCTCAACGGTCTTGCGCATCTTGACGGCTTCCTCAAAGTACTTGCGGTCGTCGTCGGTCAGGGAAGCCTTGAACTTCTCGGCGTCGCCGGAAGCCTGGGAAGCATACTTGTCGATCTCCTCGTTCACGCTGGCCTCGTCCGCCTCAACGTTCTCGGCGTTGCGAACCGCCTCGAGCACCAGACGCACCAGCACGTCATGCTGGGCAGCGTCCTTGAGCTGCTCGCGCAGATTCTCCTCGGTGGTGCCGGTCAGCTTGAAGTAGGTCTGCATGTCGATGCCCTGATAGCGCATGTTCATGGAGATCTCGCGGATGCGCTCGTCGATGCGATCCTCGATCATGGCCTCGGGGATATCCACCTTGGCGTTGGCGCACACGGCGTCCAGCACAGCGTTCTCAAATTCGATATCGTCGCGCTCGTCGGCCTTCTTCTGAAGGTCGGCCTTGGTCGCAGCCTTGTAGGCATCCAGCGTGTCGTACTCGGAAACATCCTTGGCGAACTCATCGTCCAGAGCCGGCACATCCTTCTCCTGGATGGCGGTCACAGTGCACTTGAAGATCGCCGCCTTGCCCTTGAGGTTCTCGGCATGATACTCCTCGGGGAAAGTCACGTTCACTTCGACTTCCTTGCCAATTTCGGCGCCGACCAGCTGATCCTCGAAGCCGGGGATGAAGCTGCCCGAACCGATGACCAGCTTATGGCCCTCGGCGGTACCGCCCTCGAACTGCTCGCCGTCGCAGAAGCCGGCGTAGTTGAGCGTCACCTGGTCGTCCATCTTGACGGCGCGGTCGGCCACGTCAACATAGCGGGAAACGCGCTCGCGGGCGCGCTCGATTTCGGCGTTCACATCGTCGTCGGTCACTTCGGTGTTGTGCTTCTCGGCCTCAACACCCTTGTACTCGCCCAGCTCGACATCGGGCTTGACGAACACTTCGACGTCGAAGATCAGTTCCTTGCCGGAGCCGATCTGCTCGAGGTTGAACTCGGGACGATCGACGGGGGTGATATCGTGCTCCTTGACGGCCTCGGAATAGATCTTGGGGAAGATTTCGTCGATGGCATCCTCATAGAAGATGCTCTCGCCGTACATCATCTCGACGACCTTGCGGGGCGCCTTGCCGCGGCGGAAGCCCTGAACGTTGATCTTGCCCACGTTCTTCTTATAGGCGGCCTGCATGCCGGTTTCGAACAGTTCCGGCTCGACGACGAAATGGAGCTTAACCTTGTTGGAGCTGAGTTTCTCGATGGTAGACTTCATAAAATCTATTCCTCCTGTGCCGCAGTTGGACTGCGAAAGTTGATCCGTATTGGTCTGTCACATATAGACACTTGCCAAGTTTAGCATATTGCGGCCGCTTTTTCAAGATTGCATCCCGCATTCAATCGTTAAATATTTCTTTCTTTTTGATGTTTTGACGCCTTTTTTGGTTTTTTTGACGTTCTTCAAAGCGCCCTGCAATCAAATCCCACGGTGTCAGCATACCCAGCAGGCGCCCCGCGTCCGTGCCCTCCTCGCTGAAAAAAAGCGCCGCCACGCGCTTATGTCGCTCGCGTCCCCGGCTTTCGAAGGCCTCAAACGCGCCAGCCAGGGAAATATCCGCGCGCACAAAGCGAAACTGCTCGCACAGGTGCTTTTCCGGCGGCAGCAGCGCGTCAAAGGCCGATATGCGCACTTCCTCGTCCAACGCAAAACGCCCGCTGCGGATGGCCGCTGAAAAAATCGTGCTGACGCTGAAAACACCCCGCACGCGCCCACCCGAAAGCACGGGAACATGCGAAAAGCCCCGCTCTTCCATGCGGCGCATCGTCTCAAACGCGCCGTCGCTTCTTTCGGCCGTCATCAGGTGTTCAAGCGGCGTGGCGTAATCAATGGCTGGCGGCGGGCTTTCGACAAAGGCAATGACCTCGCGCAGGCTGTCCAGCACCGCGCCTGATGGC
Source organism: uncultured Oscillospiraceae bacterium (assembly GCA_964406835.1). Taxonomy (GTDB): domain Bacteria; phylum Bacillota; class Clostridia; order Christensenellales; family Aristaeellaceae; genus Firm-10. The sequence goes on along the minus strand of CAYOTH010000277.1, from coordinate 98 downwards.
ACCACCACCGGCTCGCCGTCCAGATCTGCGTTGTGCGTCATGAGATTCCTGATCTCACGGCAGAGATTCAGCCGCTCGCGATAGGGTTTCCCCTCTGC
>CAYOTH010000276.1:0-3360 GCA_964406835.1 uncultured Oscillospiraceae bacterium | reverse complement strand
GAGGAGATACCGCTGCCTGGCCGGGGGCATGACGGCGCTTGTTGTTGTTTTCTGCGCGGCGATGATGGCGCGCTATATTCTGACGCCCGGTCGCTTTGAATCGACCGATCTGGAGGCCGTGGTGGGCGCGCTGGTGCTGAACCTGCTTCCCTGGACGCTGCTGGCGCTGGCCGCGCTGATGGTCTTTGTACAGCTTCGTCACCGGAGTATGCTGCGGGAAATCGAGCTGGCTCGGCAGGCTCCCCGAAAGGCGGCGGAACCGGCCGGGACGCCGAAGCCTCTGGCGAAAAATGCGCTGCGGCTGGCGCTTATGACGGCGGCAGTCGTGCTGATCGGGCTGGGCGTTTACAATGGCGGCATGTTTGACGTGCTGGTCAAAGCAATAAATATTTGTACGGAGTGTATAGGCCTTGGCTAAGAAGATAAGCGCCTGGTGGAGCGCGCATAAGCCCACCAAGCGGCGGCTGATTCAGGTGTATGCCGCGCTTTTGTACAATGCCCACATCAAGGGCTTCATCAAGGGCGATATTTATACCGGCCCGATCAAGAATATCTGCGTCCCCGGTTTCAACTGCTATTCCTGTCCCGGGGCGATTGGCGCTTGTCCGCTGGGCGCGCTGCAAAATGCGCTGGCTTCTTCGGGAACGCGCGCGCCGTGGTATATTCTGGGCATACTCATGGTGCTGGGCGTGACGCTGGGGCGCACGATTTGCGGCTGGCTGTGTCCTCTGGGCCTGATTCAGGAGCTGTTTTACAAGATTCCCACGCCTAAAATCAAAAAAAGCCGCTTTACGCGTGCGCTGTCCTGGCTGAAGTATGTGATTTTGGTCGTGTTTGTCGTGGCCATTCCGCTGGCCTATGCGCCGCAGAGCTTCCCGGTGCCAGGCTTCTGCAAGTACATCTGTCCGGCCGGCACACTGGAGGGCGCGATGGGTCTGCTCTCCAACCCGGCCAACGCGGCCAAGTTCTCGATGCTTAACATCCTCTTTACGCGCAAGTTCATCATCATGGTGCTGATTTTCACGGTCTGCATCTTTGCCTATCGCGCCTTCTGCCGCTTTATCTGCCCGCTGGGCGCGATTTACGGCCTGTTTGCGCGTCTGTCGGTGCTGGGCGTGAAGGTCGAGGCGGCCAAGTGTACGCAGTGCGGCCGCTGTGTGGCTCATTGCAAGGTGGACGTGCGCCATGTGGGCGATCACGAGTGCATTCACTGCGGCGCGTGCATGGACGTTTGCTCGACGAAGGCCATTTCGATCAAGGCCGGGCGCATCACGCTGGCGGCCAGCGAGGTGAGCGAGGCGGAAACGCCGAAGAAGGCACCCAAGCGCACGCGTTTGCTGGTGGCTTGGGCACTGGCACTGGCGCTTTTGCTGGGCGTGGGCATTTATGTCAACTGTGAGCCGGAGGCTGAAACGGGCGGCGACACGCCGATTGTTGCGCCTGAGGAGGACGATGATACGCCCCTCGGCTATGAAGTCGGCATGAAATGCCCTGATTTCACGGTGCCGCTTTACGGCGAGGCAGGCGGCGAGTTTACGCTTTCGGCGCAGCTCGGTCAGGTGACGGTCATTAATTTCTGGGCGACGTGGTGTACGCCCTGTGTGGCCGAGCTGCCGCACTTTGAGGAGGCGTATGCCGCCTATGGCGATCAGATTGCCATGGTGGCCATTCACTCCAGCCTGGTCACGGACGACGTGCAGGCCTTCCTCGATAAGAAGGGACTGGATTTGCCCTTTGCGCTTGATGCCGACGGCAGCGTCATCAAGTCGCTGGGCGGTTCGACGCAGCTGCCCATGACGGTGATTGTTGATGCCAGCGGCAAGATTACCTACAACAAGGTCGGTTCCGTGACCTATGAGCTTCTGGACAGCCTGATTGCCGAAGCACTGTCCCAGTCCTAATTCAAGCGATAAAACGCGGCGGAAGTGAGGGAAAGCCCTCTCTTCCGCTGCATTTTTTTGTGGGCCGAGGCCGACGTGATACAAGCCGTGTCCAGCCAGGGCGAGCGGTATCCCTGAGAAGAAATCGTCCTCACAAAATCGAATGTCTAAGGGCTGAAAGCCTGCGTTTTCCAGCTTCATACGCTCTATATCGCAGGCCACAGAGGCATGTACTTCTGAGGCATGCTTCTTTGTTAGCTGAATAAGCGCTATAAGCCCAACTGGGAGTCATGAAAATAGCTTTGGTAAGATGAAATGACGCCCCGAGTGGGGGCTTGCGAAGCGTGTGTTTGACGATACTCTCAATGTCCTCTTGAGAGGGCGACAACAGGAGATAAGCCCTTTAGTGCGGAGTCATCCTACTCGTTCAACGTGTGTGTTGTGAAGCGATTTAAACGCTCGGCGCTCTGGGCTGCCGAGAACCGACGGCACGCTCAAAGAATTGCAAGGCTGTTGCAGTGCCTTCCAATCGGCGGCGGGCGATCACAAAAAGAGCGAAAAGCAAAGCCCCCGGCCTGCTTTTGTTCAGGCGACGGGGGCGGGGGGATAAGTCGGCTTTTTAAGTGACGCTGCCGGCAAACTGGCTGTTGTAGAGGTGGGCATAGAAGCCGCCCTTGGCCAACAGCTTGTCGTGGCGTCCCTGCTCGACGATGTGGCCGTTGTTCATGACCAGAATCAGCGAGGCGTCGCGTATGGTGGAGAGGCGATGAGCCACGATGAAGCTGGTGCGGCCCTGCATCAGCGTATCGAAGGCCTGCTGGATTTGCAGTTCGGTGCGCGTATCGATGCTCGATGTGGCCTCGTCCAGAATCAGCATCGGCGGCGTGCAGAGCATGACGCGCGCGATGCACAGGAGCTGCTTCTGGCCCTGACTGAGGCTGTCCTCGCTCAGCACGGTGTCCAGCCCGTGCGGCAGGCGTGTGATGAACTCCCAGCAATGCGCCGCCTTGGCCGCCTGAATGATCTCCTCCTCGGTTGCTTCGGGCGCGCCGAAGCGGATGTTGTCGCGCACGGTGCCGCTCTTGAGCCAGGTGTCTTGAAGTACCATGCCGTAGCGCGCGCGCAGCGTGTGCCGGGGAATGGCGTCGATGGGCGTGCCGTCGATGCGGATGCAGCCCGAATCAATGTCATAAAAGCGCATCAGCAGGTTGATGAGCGTGGTTTTGCCGCAGCCGGTCGGGCCGACGATGGCCACGCGCATACCAGGCTTGGTTTCCAGGCTGAAGTGCTCGATCAGCGGGCGGGTTTTGTCGTAGCTGAAGGAGACATCCTCCAGGGAGACCAGCCCACGCGCTTCGCCCAGCTCGCCGGGAACATCAGGCGTTTCTTCCGGCTCCTCCAAGAGGTCAAAGACGCGGGAGGCGCAGGCCAGCGCGTTTTGCAGCTCAGTCACGACGCTGCTGATGTCATTGAAGGGCTT
>CAYOTH010000275.1:0-3367 GCA_964406835.1 uncultured Oscillospiraceae bacterium | reverse complement strand
CCGCCTTCATCGGCCCCGTGTGCGTCCGCGCCCCGGGCCTGCGCGTCAATCCCGCCGCGTCCGGCTTCAATCAGGTGGGCGGCTTCATCTGGCAGACGCTCGAAATCCCCGTCCGCCCCGCCGCCGTCATCGAAATCCGCTGACAAACCCCGGCTGTGCCGGGTTCCCCCAAGCGCTGAAGAATCGGGGTGCGTACGCAAAGCGGAGGGGAAGGACGCACTGCGTCCGTTCAGGCTTCCCCGCGGGTGACGGCGATGTGGTAGCGCACCTGAGCCTCAGGGAAGCGAGCGCGCCAGTTGTAGGCCTGCCAGGTTGGCAGATCGACAAACTGCGCAGCGGCATAGCGCGCATAGCCGAAGGGCTCGGTGGAAAGACTCTGGCAGAGGCGCGTCAGCGCGTCGAAGCGGTCGGTCAGGTCGGCGGCGACGGCGTCCGGGTCGATCGGGCGGTCGGTCATGGAGACCAGCACCTTGAGCGTCACGTCAATCTGCGGCTGCGCGCCGGTCAAATCGACCTGAACGCGCGGCCTGCGGCGGCGTTCGATGTTCACGGAGACGCCCCCGCAGATCATGCTCATCGCCTCGTCAGAGCCGTGCAGGAGGTTGATCAACTGCATCTCGCCGCCGGTCAGGCGGCCCACCATGCGCCCGTCGCTTAAAAGCGCCGCGCCGTAATACTCATCCTTGTTCTCTCCCTCGCGACTGAGACCGCCGGCATACCAGCCGCGCGATTCGTCCCACAGCTCCGGCCGGCCCGAAACGTTGGCCAGAATCGCCAGCGGATCCTCGTAGACCGACTCCAGGCGGTAGAGCACATCGGCCAGCGTGGCGCGCGGAATCGTCCCCAGGCGGCTGTACTGCTCCAGCGCCATCACCACGGAATCGGACAGGCGCACCCCGATGATCGCCTTTTGCCGCTCCAGCATGGCGTGCGCCTCACCCTGGCAGACGATCAGCCCTGCCTCGCCATAACGCAGGTGATACTGCTTGAGATCGCGCAAAAAATCGCCGAAATCCTCGCGCCGCGCCAGATCCTCGGCGATAATCAGGCTCTTGATCTGCGACAGATTCAGCCTGCGCGGCACCGTCGCGTTGAGCAGAATCAGCGCCTCCTCGAAGCCCGCACCGGTCGCCGTGGAGATAACGTACGCTCCCTCGCGCTGATCGTCGCCCTGCCCCGTGCCGCCCAGCGACGGCACCTGCACTGAAACCGTCGTGCGCCCGTCCTCTTCCAGATCCACCGCCATTGTCACCGCATACGCCTGCCCCTCAATCTGCCGCACCGACGCGCAGCCGCTCAGCCCAACCGCCAGCACCGACGCCAGCACCGCCGTCCATCCCCTTCGCCTCACAGCACACCCCTCCGCCTCATCGCCTGCCAACAAGCACAGCGCCCCAACAAAAACTCACGCCCCAGCCGAAACAATCGCCTGAACTGCACAGACTTCCCTCTCGCAGACCATCAACACGCCCATCGCCTGAAACGCGGCGTCCTCATCTCCGAAAGGCCGACGCAAGAACGAGGAAGGACGCGTTTTCCCCCGGCCTGCCTGCCAGCAGACCAACAGAACGCCCAGCCTTCACTTGCCCCTCATCCCGACGGCGTGTCGCCTTTCCGCTTTTCGCGCAGCACGGCCACGCAGGCCAGAAGCGTGGAAAGCAGTGCAAGCGGCGCGTAAGCCAGCGAGAGGGCGAGCATCGTCGCGCAGCCGGACAGCTCCGCAGCGATCAGCGCGTACTCGGCCAGGACAAGCGGCACGGCCACCACGCGGCGGCGACATTTCAGCGCGTCGGCTCCGGCGGTAGGCGAAACGAAGGCCGTCAGGCAGACCGCCGCGCCCAGCGTTTCGCAGGCCGCTGTCAGGAGCAGCCCGCTCTCGAGCAGCAGCACATAAAACAGCTCCATCGACAGGCCGGTCAGCCCGTTGTCCATCAGTGCCTCCATGCGAAATAGCCGCGTGGCCGGGCCGCCGGGCATGGACGGCACCAGCATGGCCAAGCCCGCCGCCGCGCCCGCCGTAAGCGCCACCGTCCGCAGCAGCATGACGCCCAACCGACATTTTCCCTGCTCGCGCGCGCCGCAAAGGACATAGGCCGAGAGCGTCAGCGCCGCGAAGAGGCCACCGGCTCTGAGCATGCCCTGCGCCAGCAATCCACCGCCCGGCCCCAGCACCGGCGTCAGCCAACCCGGCTTCATGTCGCCCGTCTGCGCCAGAAAGAGCAAGCCGCCCAGCAGCGTGCCCGCCTTGCGCCAGATCAGCGCCGTGCCGCCCAGCGAATCGGCGCCCATCCACACGAAGAAGCCGCTCACCAGCAGCACCGGCAGATAGAGCGTGGCGTGCGGGAAATCGGTCATGGCGGCATAGGCGCTCAGTCCAGAGAGTAGACGCGTCACTGCCGAGGCATCGTAGGTAAGCACCAGCGCCAACAAAAGCGCCGCCGCCCGGCCCCAGCGCGAAGCGCGCAGCGTTTCAAAGCCGCCTCGCCCATTCTTGCCCTCCAGCCAGGCGGGGACAAGCGCCCCCAGCCCCAGCACGCCGCCGCCCAGCACGGCCAGCCAAGCAGCACTGCCCAGCTCCGGCGCGTCGAGGGCGATCAACGCGAACACGCGCGCCAGCATGGCCAGCGAGCTCAGCGCGCACACACTGCGCCGCCGCGCCGTCATGGCTGCCTCCAGCGGCGATCATCCTGCCCGGACGGCCGCAGCCACGAGCGGGGTGAAGCGATGAACAGCCGCGTCCTCTGCCAAAACAGCGGCGCGCGCACGAGAATATCGCGGTTATGCGGGTAATACGGCGCAACCGGCGCCAGATACGCCTCGCCAAAGGAAGTCATATGGCAGAGGAAGCCACACAGCACGGCCAGCCCCAGCACCACGCCGTAAAGCCCCCACAGCGCACCCAGCGCGATGAAGGCCATGCGCGTAATCTGCACGCCCACGCTCAGCCCGTAATTGGGAATGGCATAGCTGCCCAATCCGGTCAGCGAGACCACGATAATCAGAATCGGGCTGATGATCGAGGCCTCGACCGCCGCCTGTCCGAGGATGAGCGCGCCCACGATGCCCAGCGCCGAGCCCAGCTGACTGGGGATGCGCGTTCCGGCCTCGTTGATGAGATAAAACGCCAGCTCCATAAAAATCACCTCGACTGTAATCGAAAAGGGGACGCGGGCGCGCGTTTCAGCAATCGACGTGAGCAGATTGAGCGGGATCATATGAACGTGGAAGAGCGTCACCGCCACATACAGCCCCGGCAGAAGCAGGCTCATCAGCGCGCCCAGCAGCCGAACCAGCCGCACAAATGTGCCGTAGGGCCAGCGCATGAAGGTGTCGTCCGGCGCGTGCAGCAGGTGAAACACCGTGACCG
>CAYOTH010000274.1:0-3367 GCA_964406835.1 uncultured Oscillospiraceae bacterium | reverse complement strand
GGCGTGTGCTGGCCGTCGGCATCGGCGGTGACAATGCTGACGCCCGGTGTTTTCATAATCTCACGGATGCCGGTTTTCAGCCCGGCGCCCTTGCCGCGGTTGACCTCGTGCGTCAGTACGGTGGCCTTGCCGTTCAAATCGTGGAAAATATCGGCATAGGCTTCTCCGCCGCCGTCGTCGATTACGATAAGGCGCGAAAAGCCCTTGAGGAGCAGATCATCGACCAGTTTGTTGAGGCGGCGGTCCGGCTTGTAGGCGGGAATAAGGACGGCAACGGAATCATAATTCATAAGCATATCTCATCTTTCCTGTATTTTATGGCTGCCGGAGGCAGTGGGGCGCGTGGTGACGGGCGGACGGGAAGGCCGTGCGGCGGGGCGGGCCTGAGAGCGAGACGGAGCCGCAACCTGTCGTTTCCGGGCGGCCTTGAGGCGGCGCTGGTATTCGGCGCGTTCAAGGCGGCGCTGCAGGGTGATGTTCTGAATGGCATAGTAAATGGCCAGTATGGCCAGGACGAACGTCAGCCGCTTGTGGAATTCGTTGGTCATAAAGCCCATGGGTTTGTTGACTCGATCAATCACGAAGAAGACGATCAGCATACCCGAAATGACGATCATGACGTGCGGCAGGAGTTTTTTGATCAGCCGGATCCAGTCGGCCGGTCGAGCGTGTTTTATCCAGTGAAGAATTCTGTTCATGCGGCCCTCCTTTTAGCCGGCGATATCGGCAATATAGATAATGTCGCTGGTGGCGCGGCCATCCTTGTAGGGCTGGTTGGCCATCGCGCCCAGAAAGGTCATCTGCGAGGTGCGCCCGCCGTCGAGGTTATAGGCGGTGGTCAGGCCGAGGCTCTGGCACAGCTTGGCGCATTCGGTGTAGGTCATGCCACGTGCATAGCCGGTTTGGCGGCCGTCAATGACGATGAACATGTAGTGCCCCGGCTCCACCATGCCGATGATGGTGCGCGGATCGTGGTTGGTGCGCGCATAGCCTTCGGGCCGCAGCTGTCCGTCGCCCTCCAGGAAGGCGGGGCCGAAGCTGAAGGACTGCCAGGCTCCGTTGGCCAAAGCCTGTTCGATGTTCAGCTCGGATTCGTTGTGATAGATGCGCATTGTGCCGTCTCGGAAGAGGATGAGCACTTCCTCGCCGTCTTCCCACTTATCCCGGTAGAGCTCGCCGTTTCGAATGACGATGCCGGCGTTGCCGTAGCCGTAGTAATCCGAGTTGATAGCGGCAATGGCTTGGCAGCGGTTCGACATATCCAGCACCTCTTCGGCAATGGATTTTCCGAAGGTGTCCTCGGCAAAGAGCGTGCGCAGGCAGTCGATTGAGCGGATGTAGATATCCTGAATGTAGTAGGTCTGGTCGGCTTCATCATCGCGGTGCGTGGTCAGCGTGATGTTGACATTGGCGCTCTGGTAGGAGGTGGCGGTTTGAACCACATCACCGGCGGTGAATTTATCGGCAAAGCGGGCGCTGAAATCGCCCACGGCAACCGGCTGCTCAGACGCGGCGGGCGACTGAGAGGCGGCAGGCAGTTCGCTTTGCGCAGACGTTTGGCTGTTTTCCGGCGTCAGGGAAGCGGAAACAGGCGGCGGCGTCTGTGAAACGTGCTTTGACGGCTGGGGAATAACGTGATCGAACAGGGCGAAGATCATCAGGCACAGCACGATGAGCAATATATCGATTAGAGCGATTAGATAAGGCGGCATATGCCGAAGAGGCCGGATGCGCGCGGGAGAACGGCGATTGGGTCTGTTCTGCATGGTGTGTTCCTCACTTAAAGTCAGAATGCGGCCGCGATAAGGCGGCAGCGTGAAAAAAACGTATGATCACAGATAGTTTATCATACGGACGGGGCCTCTGCAAGGAACGACGGGAATTTTACATAAAGCAGATCATTGTTTGATGGGACGTCGAAATGGGGTTCTTGGTTGAAAGAGGAAAATGTAAAAATAAATGGATTTTGGCAGGGAAACTGGCCCTTTATGCGGAACCATAAAGAATAATATCACGTCATAGATGTACTATTAAGAGGGGTTTCCAGAATATGACAGTGCAGTGCGAGGAGGATTATCATGAAAAGATTGATTCGATGCATCGCCGTGTGGGCCCTCTGCCTGAGCTTGTGCGCGGCGCCGGCTCTGGCCGAGTATGGCTATAACGATGGCTATGAAGCGCCCTGTGGGGGCGCGTACGGCGTTATGGCGTCCACGCCGATTCATGATGAATCGCAGGGGCAGATTACCAACATGCATCTGGCCTGTGCGGCGATTGATGGCTGGGCCGTAGGTTATGGCGAGACGTTCTCCTTTAATGAGATCGTCGGGGAACGCAGCAAGGAGGCCGGCTATCGCATTGCCCTGAACGGACGCGGCGCGTATGTGCGCGGCGGCGGCATTTCTCAGGTGGCGACGACGCTGAATCTGGCGGCGGCTGATTATCCCTGGGTGATTGTCGATGAGTATATGACCTATGGTGATAAATTTACCGGAAACTATGTCGATGACGGCGAGCAGGCCATTGTAACCGATTATGCCAACGATCACGACTATTGCTTTACCAGCTGGTATCCGGGTGTGACGGTAGTCAATGCGTGGATTGAAGACAATACGCTGTATTGTTCGCTGGGCGGCTATGAAAGTGACGATTATGGCTATTCCTCGAGCTGGGACGATGGCTGTGAGGAAGAAGTGAACAATGTGCTGGCTGCGGGCTATACGCCGCTGCCGGATGACGAGGCACAGCTGACCAACATTGACGAGGCGTCCTTTGCCATCTCAGGCTATACGCTGGAATATGGCGATGCCTTCTCCTTTAATGAAGTTGTTGGCCCGCGCACGGCGGAGGCCGGGTATGTGCGGGCGCTCAATGGGCGCGGCGCCAAGGTGACGGGCGGCGGCGTGGCACAGGTCGCTTCGACCATCTATTTGGCGGCTAAGCAGGTGGACAGCATTACGATTGATTATGTGCGCACCTATGGCGACCGTTTTACGGCCGGCTATGTGGATGATCCGAATGATGCCATTGTCACCGACTATAATGCGGGCATTGATTTTTCCTTCACTTATTATGGCCCCGGCGAATTGGTGGTCTCCGTTTATCAGGAGAACAATGAGCTGGTTTGCAGGCTGTATGAGTTTTATGACTGATTGAAAGTAAAACGCGGCTGTTCTGCCAGGGGACAGAGTAGCCGTGTTTTTGTTCTTTGACCGCTATATAATGAAAAAGGGCAGAGTCAGTGGAATTTCAGAACGCTGCGGAAGAATGGCGTGGGCAGAAGAGGGCTTTTTTTCGGGAAATAGCGGCTTCGTGAGCGGCTTTTTCAGGGAAAACGAGGTACATTTTGCTTTCTTTTCCGTCATGG
>CAYOTH010000273.1:0-3376 GCA_964406835.1 uncultured Oscillospiraceae bacterium | reverse complement strand
TTAGTCCATTGTGCGCAAACAGATTGGACAGCAAGATGCCGTATTCATCCGAGGACATCATCTTGTTGGTGGTCAAACGCCAGTATTGCAGCATTTTATCCCCGTCGAAGAGTGCGGTTTTGATGTTGGTGTTGCCGATGTCAAGGGTCAGTATCATGGTTAATCTCCTTTGGTTATTTTAGAACGGCTTTTTTCAGCGCAATGACGACGGGCGTTGTCACCAGGGCATTGACGATGGCTTCAGCGCTGCCGGCAATCAGGCCGGTGCCGCCGATGAGCTTGAGAACCGTGGAATTGTCGATGCCCACCAGGCAGTAAAAGAGCAGCATCAGCCCCAGGTAAAACACGGTGTTGGTCAGGGAACCGGCGACTGCGGCGCAGGGCAGGGCGCGCTTGGAATTTTCCTTGCCGCGGGCAACGGCCTTATAGACAAGATGCGCCGTTACAGGCACCAGCAGGCGGGGAATATAGCACATCAGAAGCGCCAGAGCCGGGCTGGCTGCCACCAGATTGGCTGCCAGCGTGGAGGGCGTGCCATAGATACCAAAGGCGCTCAGCGCGCTGATTGTGCCAAAGCAGGCGCCCAGCAGCAGGCCGGTTTTCAGGCCAAGCATCAGCGTACCGACGACGACCGGAACGCCCAGAAGCGAAATGTTGATGAAGCCCAGAGGAATCATGCCGATGGGCGTCATGCCGAAAAGCAGGATCAGCGCGATGAAGAGAGCCGTGAGAGTGAGACGCAGCGTGGATTTGTTCATAGGGATACCTCCGTTCAAGTTCTTGCAAGATACCTGACGACCAAGGGAAGAAAAGGGATATGCGACGTGGTTCAGCTCAAACGATGCCGACCATTATCGTAATTATATACGGAGTTGAAGAAAATTGCAATTTCGTTGTGTAAAATAATCGTGCGATATTGGATTTTTCGCGGAAAAAGCTGAAAAAAAGGGCGGCGAAATCCATTGCGCACTGTGCTGGGCCATGATATAATAAGAGCGGATGGGAAAGCGGGCGACTGTACGTCCGTTATAGAAGGAGGAAAAAAGCATGGCAAACGAAGGAAAGATTCTGGGACTGGCGCATATCGGCGTCAAGGTCAAGGATATGGAGGCCTCGCTGAAGTTTTACACCGAGGTTTTGGGCTTTGAAAAGACCGGCGAGCAGATGTTTGGAACGTCGCATCTGGCCTTCCTGAACATTGGCACATGCCTGATCGAGCTGATTCAGGGCGCGCAGTATGAAGAGCGCACGGCCGGCCAGGTCGATCACATCGCCGTCGAGGTCAAGGGCATTGAGGCGCTGGTGGAGAAGCTCAAGGCGCAGGGCGTGCAGTTCCTCTCCGAGGAAGCGGTGACGGCGCCCACGCTCTTGGACGGCGTGAAGAATATCTTCTTTGTCGGCCCCGATGGTGAGCGCTTCGAGTTTTTTGAATACTATAATCGCTGAGCGCCCAAAGGAAATTGATGTCCGCTCCTTGGCAGGAACTTTATGAAACGGCAATGGCCCCGGCAGATGCTTCTGCTGGGGCCAATATGGAAGTTAATCGGATTATGATTGACGAAAGGAGATGCTGACATGGAAAAAATCATTACAATCGAAAATTTGCGCAGCTTTGCCTACTGTAACAATCTGATTTGCAAAAAACCGATCAAAGGGCTGGTCGTTTCTTTCTTTGGCTTGGGCGGAGCAATCATGTTTTCAGAAGATACGCAGGAGGGCATTCGGTTCGCTGAAGACGGAATACTTTATGTGATTCCCTATCAAAATCCTTGGGCCTGGCAGAACAGGCAAAATGTCGAGTATACCGACGAAATTATAGACGTCTTATTTGAAGCCTATAATCTGCCCGAAAACCTGCCCATCGTATCGACAGGCGGCAGCATGGGCGGATTGTCTGCCCTTGTTTATATGGTATATGCCAAAAGAACGCCGACTGCCTGCGTTGCCAACTGCCCTGTATGTGATTTGCCCTATCATTTTACAGAGCGTCCTGATTTGCCGAGAACACTATACAGTGCGTTTTATCATTATGATTGCAGCCTGCAGGAGGCTTTGAAAACGGCCTCTCCTGTGGATTTGGTTGATAAAATGCCCAAGGAGTCAAAGTATTACATTTTCCATTGCGAAGAGGATAAATCGGTTAACAAACAGAAGCATACCGACCGGTTTGTTCAGAAAATGAAGGCAAACCATGATGTCCTTTACTATGCCGTTCCCGGCAGAGGCCATTGTGATTTGACTGATGAGATGAAAGAGCAGTACGATCAGCATATCATAAGCGCTATCGTGAACAGATAAAACACAATCCGACCTGTGATGTGATTGCCATCATAGGTCGGATTTGTTTTTATGAGGTTGTCGATGCCCTGCTTCGAATCATTCGCGGTTGGTGAGTAGCGTCAGCGTGTCCGGCAAATCGAATATCTTTTCCTTTAAAAACAGCGGATAGAAATATTCGTCCTTCAGCCGCTCGAATTTCAGCCATTCGAACGTGTTGGTATGACCTTCCTCGGCGTGTTGGAAGGTTTCGCCGCGATCAAGAAGATCGGTGTCTGTTACGTCCATCAGAAAATACAGGCACAGTTCATGATAGCGCATTTGATCGACATCCTCTGTAAAGAAGGCCTGATTCAGCCACAGCGGCCGATCGATGTGGGCCGTGCCGTCCAGCTCTTCCTGAAGCTCGCGCACAACGGCCTCCTCCAGCGTTTCGCCCAGACGAACGCGTCCGCCGGTCAGATAGTAATAGGGCGAGCGCTCGTCGTGCATGGCGAGGATTTTACCCTCTGAAAGAATCAGACCGCATACCCGTAATTGAACTTGCCGGCTTCCATTCGAAAAGAAATGTCCATGGGTGCCTCCCTTCAGATTGAGCTGATAAGCCTTACGGGAACATTTTCAACCACAGCGCGCTGCTGGCATCGGAAGGCATACGCAGATCACCGCGCGGCGACAGCGTGACCGAGCCGACCTTCGGGCCATCCGGCAGGCAGCTGCGCTTGAACTGCTGGTTGAAGAAGCGGCGGCAGAAGACCTTCAGCCAGGAGCGGATCACCGCTTCGTCATAGCGGCCGTCAAAGGCGATCAGCGCCAGGCGAAGCACCTTTTCGGGCGAATAGGCGCGGCGTAGCAGATTATACAGGAAGAAGTCGTGCAGCTCATACGGGCCGACCAGGTCCTCGGTTTTCTGGGCAATGTCGCCGTCTACCGGGGGCAGCAGCTCGGGGCTGACCGGCGTGTCGAGGATGTCCTTGAGCACGGCGCGCAGCTCGGGATCGGGCGTGGTTTCCGCCTCGTAATCGACGAGATAACGCACCAGCGTCTTGGGGACGGACACATTCACGCCGTACATTGACATATGATCGCCGTTATAGGT
>CAYOTH010000272.1:0-3386 GCA_964406835.1 uncultured Oscillospiraceae bacterium | reverse complement strand
GTCAGCAGACGCTGAAATTCGCCAAAGGCCCGCCCGGCCTCGTAAAAATGCTCGGGCTTTTCGATCTGGTCGTAGGCCGTCGCATTGGCAATGTAGTTGTAGGCGCGCCAGCAGCCGCCGTCGTTGGCGCAAAAGAGCGGCTGATCGTCCTTCGTATGAATGACGCGCAGCATCCGGCGGGAACAATCGATGCCCTGAGCCTCATAAGCGGCCTGGATGTGGCCGGAAACCAGCTCGATGTTATGCATGACGGCCATGGGGTCCTTAAAGGCATAGCCGTTGATGCGCTGAAGCAGATATTCACGCTGCTCGCCGTCCGGCAGAGCGTAGACAAGGTGGTAGGTGGTGTTGATGTTACCGGAGCAGATTTCATCACAGGAGACATAGCGTCCCTCAAAGCAAAAATGGGGCAGTATGCCCTTGATCGCATTATAAAGCATTGCTGATCCTCCTTTTAGGATTCCAGATAGAGTATAACCGATCGGCGCAGACAAATCAAGCATATTCATATAAAATCGGAGAAACGTCTTGAAATTGAAGAGGGCGGCTGATATAATGAGAAGGAAGGTGAACCTGAGGCCAGTATAATTCGGTTTTGAGGAGGATATAACACCATGGCAGCGATGACAATTGACTTTGGAAAAGCGCTTGGGCCTATATAAGAAAGTCAACGGCGTGGGTCAGCCGCCGATTTTGGGTGCGGCCTACGATAATCTGTTTCATTATCTGACCGAGGCCAATATTCCTTATTCCCGCCTGCACGATGTGGGCGACACGTTTGGTGGCGGTCGGTTTGTGGATATCCCCAATATATTCCCGAATTTTGACGCCGATGAAAACGATCCGGCCAGCTATTTCTTTCCTTATACGGATTGGCTGCTCGAGGCGCTGGACAAGGCGGGTGTTGAGCCGGTCTACCGCCTGGGCGTGACGATTGAAAACATTGTTGGCCGCTATGCCAGCCCACGCATTTTCCCGCCGAAGGATTATGACAAGTGGGCGCGCATATGCGAGCATGTCATACGGCACTATACCGAGGGTTGGAACAACGGCTATCATTTCAACATCGAATACTGGGAAATCTGGAATGAGCCGGATAACAGCAACGATCTGAAGGAAAACGCCATGTGGCAGGGCTCGGACGAGGACTATTTCCGGCTTTACGAGGTGACGGCGTGCCACCTGAAGGCCTGCTTCCCGAAGATTAAAATCGGAGGCTATGCCAGCAGCGGCTTGTATGCCATCACGGACGAGAAGGCCAGCCCCCGCATGAAGTATTTCGTTGATTTCTTTGATAATTTCCTCCAGTGGATCACCTCGCCGGAGCATAAAGCGCCGCTGGACTTTTTCTCATGGCACAGCTATGATCCGGTTGAAAACACAATGCGTCACGCTGCTTATTGCCGCGATAAGCTCGATCAGTATGGGCTGAAGGACACCGAAACGCACCTGAACGAGTGGAACCCCTCGCCGCGCGTGTTTGGGCTGATGAAGCATGCGGCCTATGTGGGCGCGATGATCTGCGCTATGCAGAACGGGCCGGTGGATGTGGGCTGTTTCTATGATGCGCGCATCGGCGTTTCCGAGTACGGCAGTCTGTTTAATCCCATTACGCGCCAGCCCTATGCTGATTACGATGCCTTTGTCATGTTTGGCCGTCTCCTGGCGCTGGGCACGCAGGTGGAGCTGAAATGCGATCAGCCGACGGTTTATGCTGTGGCGGCGACGAGCGGCGAGCAGCGCGGCGTGATGATCGTCAACACGGCTGAGCAGGGCTGCCGACTTGTGCTTGAGGCCATCGGCTGCGACAGGGACAAGGTAATCTGCGAGGAAACATCAGCCTATCGCCGTCTGGAAAAGCGCGCTCTGATTCAGGATGGTATGCTCGAGCTGGGCGCGGAGACGATGGTTTATCTGACACTGTAAAGGAGAAAAAACATGAACGCACAAATTGAAAAGATACTCTCCGGGGAGACCGACAACCATATCCTGCCCTTCCTGTGGATGATGGGCGAGGACTGGGAGCAGACGAAGCGCCAGCTGCATAAGATCCATGAGTGCGGCATTCGGGCGGTGTGCCTGGAATCGCGCACGTTTGAGGATTTCTGCGGCGATACCTGGTGGGACGTGCTTAAAAAGGTGCTCAACGAGGCCCGCGCGCTGGATATGAAGGTTTGGGTGCTGGATGACAAGCATTTCCCGACCGGCATGGCCAACGGCAAGGTGGCGCAGAAGTATCCCGAGCGGCGGCGTCTTCATCTGGCCGAGCAGCATACCGACATCATGGGCCCGCGCCGCTGCGATGTGATGATTCGCAGCTTTGCGGCGGAGGATCGCTTCTTTGCGGCATATGCCGTCAGGCGACCGGCTTACGGCGAGGAGCTGGACAGCAGCCAGTGTATTCCGCTTGAATGCGATGAAAGCGGCAATTTTGTGTCGGTTGATCTGCCGGAGGGCTGCTGGCGCGTGTTTTCCCTGTGGCTGACGTATGCCGGACAGTGGAACAGCGGCACGCCCTACATCAGTATGATCGAGCCGACGGGCGTCGAGGCGCTGATTGAGGAGGTTTATGAGGCGCATTACCGACATGTCGGCGAGTATTTCGGCAAGGAGCTGGTAGGCTTCTTCTCTGATGAACCGGCCATTGGCAATACGGCTGTTTATGGTCATCCACTCAGCGGCGGCTGGTATGACAAAACGCTTGGCCAGCCCGGCTTGGCCATGCCCTGGTGCAGTGATATGCTCGAGCTGCTCAACGAGCGGCTGGGCCGTGATATTACGCCCCTTCTGCCGCTGCTCTGGTACGATGGCGAGGGCAGCGCCGAAGTGCGCGAGGCCTATATGGATGTGGTGTCCCGGCTCTATGGCGAGCGCTTTACGCGCCGTTTGGGCGATTGGTGCCGCGAGCATGGCGTGGAGTACATCGGCCACATCATCGAGGATCAGAACGCCCATGCCCGGCTGGGCTGCTCGGCGGCGCACTATTTCCGGGCGCTCGAGGGGCAGGACATGGCGGGCATAGACATTGTGCTGCATCAGGTGATGCCCGGCTTTGCGCACCATATCACCTCGGCCATTTGCGCAGGACATATCGCCTCGCCGTCGTTTTTCCAGTATGTGCTGGGCAAGCTGGCGCCTTCGCTGGCGCACATTCGCCCGCATATGCATAACCGCGCCATGTGCGAGGTGTTCGGCGCGTATGGCTGGGCGGAAGATACGGCCATTATGAAATGGCTGATTGACTATCTCTTGGTGCGAGGCGTCAACCATTTTGTGCCGCATGCCTTTTCGCCGCGCTATCCCAACCCCGATTGCCCGCCGCACTTTGATGCGGACGGCTGCAATCCGCAGTTTGAGGATTTCTCGCACCTGATGCGCTATACCAA
>CAYOTH010000271.1:0-3388 GCA_964406835.1 uncultured Oscillospiraceae bacterium | reverse complement strand
GGACCTATCTGACGCTGGCCACCGAGCTGATTCACACGCTCAATCCGCGCGCCGTGGTCATCGCCGAGGATATGAGCGGCTATCCGGGGCTATGCCTGCCCATTGCCTGGGGCGGCATCGGCTTTAACGACCGGCTGAATATGGGCGTTCCGGATTTATGGATTCACCTCATCAAGGACAGCCGCGAGCAGGACTGGGACATGTTCTCGCTCTGGTACGAACTGACCACCCGCCGTCCGCATGAAAAGACCATTGGCTACTGCGAATCGCACGATCAGGCGCTGGTAGGCGATAAAACGCTCATTTTCCGCCTGCTGGATGCCGAAATGTACACCGGCATGGATCGCATTTATCATTCCCCCGCCATGGACCGGGGCATAGCGCTGATTAAGCTCATCCGCTTCATCACGCTCACCGCCGCCTGCGACGGCTATCTCAACTTCATGGGCAATGAATTCGGCCATCCCGAGTGGATCGACTTCCCCCGGGAGGGCAATAACTGGAGCGGCCAGTATGCGCGCCGCCAGTGGTCGCTGGTCGACAACGGCTATCTTAAATACAGCCAGCTTGGTCTTTTCGACCGCGATATGCTTTCCCTGGTGCGCAAAAGGCATGTGCTTTCCGATCCGGCGGCGCATTGCCTGTGGATCGATCAGGAGCGCAAGCTGATCGCCTTCGAGCGCGGTCAAACCGTCTTTTTGTTCAACTTCGGCATCGACAGCGCGCCCATCGCCTTTCCCGCGCCCCATCTTCCCTGCGGCGAGGCCACGCCGCTTTTGAGCACCGATGAATCTCAGTACGGCGGCTTCGACCAAAGCCTGACGCCCTTCACGGTGGACAAGCAGCATCTCTTCCGGGGCCGACTGAGCGCACGCACCGCCGTGGCACTGAGCTTTCCGAAGGACGCCGCAGACAAGGAGCCGACATGATCCCCATCACGCGCATTCATTCCTGCGGCGCGTGCCGCCGCGTTGCCTTCGTGGTTAATCTGGCGCGCTTAAACGGCCAATGGATTTTGGTGCGCCACAAAAAGCGCTCCACCTGGGAAACACCGGGTGGGCATATCGAGCCGGGTGAAACGGCTCAGGCGGCCGCCGCGCGTGAGCTTTACGAGGAAACCGGCGCGCTCAAATACCAACTTTCACCGCTGTGCGATTATTCCGTCCAAAGGCCGGACGGCCTCTCCTATGGGCGGGTCTTCGTCGCCGAAGTCGAAGAGCTCGGATCGCTGCCCGACAGCGAAATCGGCGAGGTACGCTGCTTTGACGCCCTGCCGGACGCGCTCACCTATCCCTTCATTACCCCAGGTCTTATGGACTTTTATACACAAGGAGGATCTTACACCATGCTTCGTATTGCAATGATCAGCAAATGGCACGTTCACGCGGATGGCTATGCTCAGTTCGTCCGCCAGCAAGGCGACGCCTGCATCACCTGTGTCTGGGACGAGTACGCCGAACGCGGCCGCGCCTGGGCTGCCCAGCTGGGCGTTCCCTTCGTCGAAAACTACGATGAGCTGCTCGCCCGTCCCGATGTGGACGCCGTGCTCATCGACACGCCGACCAACATGCACAAAGAGGTCATGATTAAGGCCGCAAAAGCGCACAAGCACATCTTCACCGAAAAGTGCATGTGCCTGACGGTGGCCGACTGCGACGAGGTCATCAAGGCCGTCGAAGAAGCCGGCATTATCTTCACCATCAGCTTCCCGCAGCGCTGCTCCGGCCGCAATCTCTTTATCAAGCAGTGCATCGAAAACGGCACGCTGGGCGATGTCACCGTCATGCGCGTGCGCAACTGCCACAATGGCGCGCTGGCCGGCTGGCTGCCCGATTACTGGTATGATCCCGAGACCACCGGCGGTGGCGCGATGATGGATCTGGGCGCGCACCCGATGTATCTGGCGCGCTGGCTGCTGGGCAAGCCCACCCGCATTCAGTCCATGTTCAACAACCTCACGCCACATCCGGTCGAGGACAACTCAGTCTGCACGATCGAATTCGAGAACAAGGCCGTTGCCATTTCCGAAACCAGTCTCGTCTCACCGATGACTCCCGCCATTCTCGAGGTTTACGGCACCAAGGGCGTCATCATGGCCGTGGACGGCACGCTGCGTATGCGCACCACCGAGTCCATGAACTTCATCAAGGACGGCTGGGTCACCATTGACAAATTCCCGCAGGATCTGCCCGCGCCCATTCGCCAGTGGATTGACAGCATCCTCTACGGCAAGGAGGTTCGCTTTGGCTTGCAGGAGGGCCGCCAGCTGACCGAGCTGATGGAGAACGCCTACATTGCCGATCGCGAAAAGCGCGAAGTCGCTTTTTAATCCCTCAAAGTGTCATAACGCAAACCGCCCCGCGCAGATGTTAAACCCTGCGCGGGGCGATGCTTTTTTAAATCACAATCATTCGTTAAATAGAGGCTTTATACTAATCTCAATTAAAAATCGACCTTATCCAATCACGCTGAGTTACGCTCATAACCACATCAGTAGAAAGGTGGTTGATTGTCTCACCAAGACAGTCAACGCCCTTTTCTAATGTTGAAAACACTTCATTACGAAAGCCCTTGATACGCAATTCATGCCAGATCTGTTCAATCGGGTTCATTTCTGGAGTATAATCCTATTTAAGAATAGTATAACTCAGCTTTCTAAAGATCGAACAGCGGCTAAGCCTAAAGCTGTTTTCACGCTCCCGCCAAAACAAAAGGAGTTATAACACCTTGTCGGCCGCTCATCACAACCACCCGCCGAACGGGTGATTTGCCCCAGTCCTATAAGAGCTTATCTCCCGAGATTGTTCTTTTAAGAGAGCGCCAGGCGTATTGTCAATCACACGCTTCGTCAATCCCCGCCTCAGGGATTCGCTTCTATTCCACCTTATACCCTATCGATTGCTTGCTATTTCCCATCGACTAGGGAACTGTATAACTTCTGCTGAAGCTGTTTTTCGCGCCCCAGTTGAACCATACGATTTATAATACCACTTCGGCTTCCAGCAAAAAAGCTTCTGCGAAGCAACGTTTCGCAGAAGCTTTGATCTTAATTCAAGGCCTTCAGATCGGAATGTTAAAGAGCATCTCCATGCGCGGAATAAACACACGCTCGTCGCCGGAGGTCATAAACCGGACGCCGCCCTCGCCTTCCTGGTGCAGCATATCGTCTCGTTCCAGCAAATCGTTCAGCCGACGCGCCGTGCCATCGTTGCCATCTACCAGCGGCACGCCGGGCAAGAGCGAAGAAAGCGTGCGCTTGAGGAACACATAGTGCGTGCAACCCAGCACAACGGCATCCAGCTGAACGCCCTCGTATTCCGAAAGCAGATCCTGAAGATAGGCCCGCACGCCGCTGCCGCCCAGCTCGCCCGCCTCGACAAACTCCATC
>CAYOTH010000270.1:0-3395 GCA_964406835.1 uncultured Oscillospiraceae bacterium | reverse complement strand
CGAACAGCATGGGCGCGCGGAAGTTGACCGCGATGCCCCAGTCGAGCACCTCGAGGGGCGTATGGATGAACGCGCCGTCTTTGAGGCCGCACATACGCGCCGGAAAGCCGCCGGCAAAGTTGACGACAATGTCGACGTGTCCTTCATTGGAAAGGCATTTGTCCACAACCGCCTGAATCTGATCGAAATCGCGCACATCGCAGGCGCAGGGCACGGCGCGGCCACCCGCGGCGACGATCTCCTGCGCAAGCTCGGTCACGCGCGTTTCGTTGATATCGACCATGTAGACGATTGCGCCTTCCTTGGCCATTTCCTGAGAGGCGCACAGCCCCATGCCCGAGGCCGCGCCGGTGATGATCGCCGTTCTGTTTTCGAATCGCATGGTTTTGTCCTCCTTTTATTTCACTTTCAATACGATTTTGCCGATATGCCGGCCAGACGCCATGAGCGCCTGCGCCTCTTCGGCCTGCTCAATCGGGAAGATCTTGCAGATCGTCGGGCGGATTTCGCCGCTTTCAACCTTCGGCCAGAGCGTGTTGACCATCGCGCCCAGAATCTGTCCCTTCTCCTCCGAGGAACGGCTGCGCAGCGTCGTGCCGATCAGGCGGACGGCGCGGGCATAGAGCAGGCGCATGTTGACGTTGGTGACGTCGCCGGCCAGCGTGGCGATCATAATCCAGCGTCCCAGACGGTTCATGTGCGGCAGGCATTCGCCCACCATGTCGCCGCCCAGGCAGTCGATGGCAATGTCCACGCCGTGTCCTGCATCCAGCTCCTCCTGCAGGACGTCGGCCAGCTTTTCGTGCGCCGTGTTGACCACGCGGTCAGCGCCCAGCGGGGCGATGGCCTCTACCTGGTCGTCGTGACGCACGCTGGTGATGACGCGCGCACCGAATGCCTTGGCCATGGGAATGGCGACGCTGGCCAGTCCGCTGGCGCCGGCAGTGATCAAAACGGTATCGCCGGCCTTCATTTTGCCTTCGACAAACAGGAACAGATAGGAAGCGCCGTAGACCTCGGGCAGCGCCGCCGCCTCTTCCATGCTCAGACCCTTCGGAATGGGCATAATCATATCGGCCGGCACCGCCACATATTCGGCATAGCCGCCGCCGCCCAGCAGAGCGCAGACCTTGTCACCAATGTGCCACTTGCCCTCAGATTTGACCTTCGGGCCCATATCGACGATGACGCCGGCCGCTTCCAGGCCGAACCATTCCGGCCAGCCGGGAGGCGGGGGATACTGACCCGCGCGCTGCAAAAGATCGGCGCGGTTGAGCGCGGCGGCGTGAACCTCGAGAAGCACGTCGTCCTCGCGCAGCGTGGGATCGGGAACCTGTGTCCAGTGAAGCTTTTCGTCCTGGCCTTTCAAAACTGCATGCATGATGTGTAGCCTCCATTTCGTGTCGTTTGCGTGAACGGCCGCTTGCAATCGGGCGGCGCGTCATGATATAATGAAGATATGCCGCAAAACCGGGGGCCGCCTCATCGGGCGTCCTGGTTCAGGCTCAGTTTTATGATAATCTGTTTTGGCCGTTTCGTCCATGGTCGTTTTGAAACGATTCATGTATAAAACGGCAATGAGGGTCACTGATGGCAATTTGTTTTGATTTGTCGGCGCCGCGCCGCATTGTGGCGGCCTCCTCGCATTATTACGAGCAGGCCACCGAGCCGCTTTATCTGGATCGGGTGCTCAAACATCACGATTTGATCTATCTTTCGGAAGGCTCCTGGGCGATTACCGAAGGGGAGACGGAGTACCCGCTGGAGCGGGACGACGTGCTGCTGCTGACGGCGGGGCATCATCACTATACGCGCCTGCCCTGCAAGCCCGGCACGCGGACATTCTGCATTCACGTTTCCTGCGAGGCGGGCGATCAGGCCGATCATGAAGGGGCGCTGCGCTTGCCGTCGCATTTAAGCGCCAAGGGTCAGGCGTCGGTTCGGGGGTATTTTGAGGAGATTGTCGCTGTGTATTGGAGCGATCGGCCTTATAAGCAAGAGCGGCTGAGCGCGCTGTTTAATCTGCTGGCGCTGGCTATGAGCGATGCGGCAGCCAGCGGCGGGGATGATCTGGCTGGGCGCATTATCGGCCTGATTAACGCCGAGCCGCACAGGCAACTTCGCGTGGCAGAGGTGGCTGAGGCCTGTTATGTCAGCGTGCGGACGGTGGAAAACGCCATGAACCGCGCGGTGGGGCAGTCCTTTTCGAAGTATCAAATGAACCGCAAGCTGGAGATGGCGGCGCGCCAAATTGAAATTGAGCCGGATATCCGCCTGGCGGAGATTGCTGCCACCTTGGGATTCTGCGATGAATTTCATTTGAGCAAGGCCTTTAAAAAACGCTATGGCGTTTCGCCGTCCCAATACAGGCGGCATGAATGAAGCGGCAAAAAATAGAAGTATTTAAAATAAAAGCACCCCTTTTTGTCAGAAGCGCCAAGCTATGCGTTTCTGGCAAAAAGGGGTGCTTGTTTAGAAAGAGGCGTTATTCTCCGGAGGCGATGGATCCGCGCTGTGCTTCCTGAAGGCGCAGTATGCTTTCTTCGCTTAGCTCGCTAATCAGCAGGAGCGCGGCCTTGACGCTTTCGTCTGGCGGGAGGGCGTAACTTCGTCCAAAGAGCAAGGCCAGCTCGTCCCGGCGGCGCTCCAGCTCTTCAGCCAGCGTGCGGCCCTCTTCGGTGAGACGTACATCGCCATAGAGCGCCTTGCAGATCAACCCCTTTTCCTGAAGTGTTTCGAGCGCGTGATGAACCGTCGGCCGCTTGATGCCCAGCAGATGCGCCACGTTTTTAGAGCGCACCGTGTCGTAAGCGTCTGAAAGCGCCAGCACGGCCAGCAAACAGCGGATGAGAGAGTAAGACATGACGATCACCTCTTTGGAAGACGGTCATTTGGGCAGAAAAAGGGGGACACGGCGCGGACGCCGCATCCCCCTTACAGGCTTGCAGGCTTAATGGCAGCCGCCCTTGCAGTGGGCGCAATCGCCGCCGCAGCTGGACTTGCCGTTTTTCTTGTCACGAATCATTTTCCAAATAATCAATCCGACAATGGCGAGCAGTATGCCGCCGACGATGATTGTTGCCATTGCTCAAAACCTCACTTTCAGGCGTTTTCGTACTTATTCTTGCGCACGAGCATGTAGATCATGCCCACCAGCACGATGATGGCGGCGATCAGGCCGATCACATTGACGTGGCCGGTGAACAGATTGCCGAACTGGTTAATCATCAGGCCGATGAGATAGGCGAAGCCGCACTGATAGCCGATGGCAAACCAAGTCCACTTGTGGTTGTTCATCTCACGCTTGATGGCGCCGATAGCGGCGAAGCAGGGGGCGCACAGGAGGTTGAACACCAGGAAGCTGTAACCGGTGATGCCGGTGAAGGCCTGCGCAA
>CAYOTH010000269.1:0-3407 GCA_964406835.1 uncultured Oscillospiraceae bacterium | reverse complement strand
GCACTTTGAAGGCACGGACGGGGCTGCGCCTGTGCTGACGGTGACGTATCAGTGAAGGATGCCTCTGCTGCGCTCAAAGGCTCATGGGCAACATGCTCCTGAGCTGCATTGAATGATAAGGAGGCGGCACAGCTTTTAAAGGCCATGCCTCCTGCCTGAAACAGGAATTCTTGGAATCTTTCCTTATTATATCTCTACTCAAATTTCAAGGAGGTTTTGATATGTCCGCAACTCAGGGAACGCTCGAAGACTACAAAAAATCGGACTGGTATGACGCGCAGACGGCGCAAACGCTTCAGCGCCGACTGGATGCCCTGTCAATAGACGACAAGACGCTGCGCGCTCAGGCAGAAGCTGAATACCGCCCTGCCTATGAAACACAGAAAAATGCCCTGCGCGACACACTGGAACGTGAAACAGCCGCTGCGCAATCGGAACGAGAGGCTTTGGGATCCGCCTATGCCAAGCGCCGCCGTCTGGCCAATGAAAGCTACAATCAAAGCGCTGCATCCCTAAACAACACGCTGAACGCGCGTGGGCTGGGCCGCAGCTCACTGACCGCGACTCAGAACGCCTATCTCGAACGGGAACGCGGCCGCACGCTCGACGATATCAGTGCGGAAGAAAACAACGCCGCTGAGAGCATCAACAAACGCATCGCTCAATTGGCCGAAAACGCCGCACGAGACGAACGCACCCTTGAACGCTCCTATGCCGACCAGCTGACCAACCGCATCAACAACCTGAAAAGCGCTAATCAATCGGCTGCCATCAGCTTGCAGCTGCAAATTGCCGCGCTCCAGCAGCAGGGCTATGAGGCCTACCAAAATCACCTGAACGAGCAGATGAGCCAGGAAATGCGCGAGCGCGAGCTGGCCATCAAGGAACGGGCGCAGCAACTTGACGAAGACGAATTCCGGCAGAAGTACGGCCTGAACACCGCGCAGACGACATCTTCTTCAAAGAAAACGACCGTCCAAAAGCAGACAGGAACGACAACGGCGCCCAAAGCTGCAGCATCCAGCAGCCTATTGAGCGCACTCAACAGCTCGCTTAAAAATCTGCTATCGCGTTCGAAATCCACAAAAAAGACCTCGACGTCCAGTCGCTCGACGACGTCCTCCTACAAGCCCTCGATTCAGAGGAGGTCTTTTGAGTGACGCTTCAGACTGCCGAACAGATCCGCAAGAAAATCAACCGCTATTTTGCACGCTGCCGCACTGAAAACACCCCGCCGACACCGGCCGGACTGGCTCTGGCCCTGGACATGCGCACGCACGAATTGACTCATGCGCCACTGGATGACGAAAGCCGCCGGGTCATAGACCGCGCTCTTCAGCGCATCGAGGTCGGCACGTTAGAGCTACTGCTCAATAAATCAGCGGCACGCGGCCTGGAGTTCATTCTGCAAAACGCCGAAAAGAGCGCCGCGCCCGACCGGCTTGGCGGCCTGAGTGACGACGAACTGGGCGAACGCCTGCTCCGCCTGGCACGTCGCATTGCTGATTTGCCTGAAACCAACCGCGAAACCGACAAGGAGGCTGTCTAAATGAACCACATCAAGGAAGTTCTCATCACCGCGGCCGGCGTGGCAGGCGGCGTTCTTTCATCGCTGTTTGGCGGCTGGAGCAATAGCCTGGCAACGCTGATTATCTTCATGGGGCTGGATTACCTCACCGGAGTGGCTGTGGCCGGCATTTTTCACAAGAGCAAAAAGACGGAATCCGGCGCGCTGGAATCGCACGCCGGATTTAAAGGCCTTTGCCGCAAGGGCATGATGCTGCTCATCGTTTTGGTCGCCGCGCGGCTGGACATAACGCTGAGCGTCAATTTTGTGCGCGACGGCGTTATCATTGGCTTTATTGCCAACGAAACGATTTCCCTGCTTGAAAACGCCGCGCTGATGGGCATCAAATATCCTAAAATTTTGAATGATGCACTCGATCTGCTGAATAAAAAGGGGGATGACGATGATGACTCGAAAGACGAATAACGGACTGGTTGCCTATGCAAAGAAAGCACTGGCCGAGGGATGGCGATACTGGTATGGAACGACCGGCGTTCCCTGCACGCAGGATTTGCTTGATCGCAAAAAAGCGCAGTATCCCGGCCATTACGGCGAAGGACGCATGGCGCAATATCGGCGCGATATCGCGCAGGAACGTTTCTGTGCCGATTGCATTAACCTGATCAAGGGCTATATGTGGCTGGACGAAAAAAGCGGCAAGCAGATTTACAAAAGCAACAATTGCCCGGATACCAACGCCAACGGTATGTTCAACCGTGCGAGTGAAAAGGGCGATATTGCCTCAATGCCTGAAGTTCCCGGCCTGATTGTGCGTTTCAATGGCCATGCCGGCATCTATATCGGAAACGGCCGTGTCATTGAAGCACGCGGCTTTAAGTACGGCATCGTCGAAACGGCGGTGGATGAACGCCCCTGGACGCACTGGTACAAAATGCCCGAATTGGACTATGAGGGCGTTGCCATGCCAGCTGAATACCTGCCCGGAAACCGCATTCTGTGCCGCGGCATGCGCGGAAGCGACGTTTCTCAGGCGCAGAACATGCTCCTTGCGCTGGGTTATGACCTGCCGAAATACGGGGCGGACGGACAATATGGGGCCGAAACCGAACTGGCGGTGCGCGCTTTTCAGAGCGATGCTACGCTGAATGTTGATGGACTGTGCGGGTTCCAAACCTTTGCGGCCCTGACTGCGCAGTGGGAGGACATTCATCCGGAGGACGATGGGACGCAGGGAGAAAGCCTGATGCTTTCCCGAACGCTGTGCGTACGCCGCGGACCCGGCAAAACGTTCGAGGCCTTCACCACAGCCGAGGCAGGAACGGCATTAACGCGTTTGCGCAGCGACGGCTGGATTCCGGTACTGATTGACGGCATGGCCGGATGGATCCCGGCAGAATCATGAGGGAATGTATCCCCACAAATCAAAACTGATGAATCGGATATTCAAAGGCTATTGGTTTTGAGGCAGAAAGTGTTTTAACCTTCGCCACAGCGCAATTTTATCGATATAAAACAGCCCTGCCCGAATCATTTTCGGGCGGGCACTTTCACAGTGCAAGCCGGGCAATCAGCGGCCTGTGATCAGACATCTGCGTATTTTGTGACTCAAGGCTCAGCACCTTTACATCTTTTGAAACGAAAATATAATCGATCTTCTCGCGCGGCTGGTCGGACGGGAATGTTTTGGGGGATTCGCATCCTTGAGCCGTGTCGATCAGTACGTCCATCAGCGGACGCAGAATGACGTCATCGGGCCGCAGATTAAAATCACCTATCAATAGCTCGGTGCTCGTAAGACAGTAAAACTGAATTTTGTGGAACAGGTATGATTTCGGTCATGCCTGTTCTGCTTTTAGCAGCTCGTCCACGGGGATAAAGC
>CAYOTH010000268.1:0-3418 GCA_964406835.1 uncultured Oscillospiraceae bacterium | reverse complement strand
GCCGTCAGCCGCGCATCCGAAATGGCTCCCCGCCAAAAAGGGCGTTTCAGTACAACCCCAGGCGGCGTGCGCCCCAGCATTTCCTGCGCTTCATCGCCAATGGCAATCAGCCGACCGCCCTGCACGGCTCCCCAGGAGGGCGCTGCAAAGGCCAGTCCCTTCTCGCGCGTCGCCATTCTCACGCTCGTTTCTCCAAATTCAATCGCTATATCCCACAGCATGACGTTCCTCCGTCCCGCAGCTTATCGCTCTTTATTTCTATAATTTTGTTTTCCCGATCCGTTTGAGATGCCTCATCGACCGGATGTCTTTTATTATAGCACATTTTCTGCTGTCTTGAAAGAGCGCCCTTGTTCTTCGGCCCGCGACATGGTATAATAGAGGCATGACATGCCGCATCAAACGGCTATGTAAGGGTTCTTCTCACGATTCATTATAGAAAGCGAGGCTTTTATTCTATGAACCGGATCATCAATGATTTCTGTGCCGAAAAAAGCGCCTATGCGCCGCGCAAAAACACCGACACCTTCTTCCCCCTGCCGGCCGGCAGCAACGTCTTTACCGGCGCGCTGATGGATTCCATCCGCTTTATCGAAGAGGTTCAGCTGCTGGACGCCGATCTGTGGAAGCTCTTTGTCGAGCAGTTCCGCCAGGGCAATGTCGATAATTCCGACCGCGGCTGGCGCTGCGAATACTGGGGCAAAATGATGCGCGGCGGCTGCTTCACCTATCAGGCCACCGGCAATCGGACGCTGTATGAAGCCCTCGAGGCCACCGTGCGCGATATGCTCACAACGCAGGACGAGCTGGGCCGCTTCTCCACCTATACGCCTGACCGAGAGTTTAACGGCTGGGACATCTGGGGCCGCAAGTATATCCTGCTGGGTATGCAGTATTTTATGGAAATCTGCCCGGATGCCGCGCTGAAGGAGGAAATTCTGGCCGCTCTGTGCCGCCATGCCGATTACATGATTGAAAAGCTGGGCCCGGCCGACGAGGGCAAGCTCGAAATAAACGAGGCCACCAGCCACTGGTACGGCCTGAACTCCAGCTCGGTGCTCGAGCCCTTCGTCCGGCTGTACAACCTGACCGGCGCACAAAAATATCTCGATTTTGCCGCCTACATCGTCGAGCGCGGCGGCACGTCGATTGCCAATATCTTCGAAATGGCCTACGAAGACAAGCTCGATCCCTATCAGTATCCCGTCACCAAGGCCTATGAGATGATGAGCTGCTTTGAAGGCCTGCTCGAATACTACCGCGTGACCGGCATCGAAAAATGGAAGGACGCCGTCGTGCGCTTTGCCCGCCGCGTCTATCAGTCCGATATCACGCTGATCGGCTGCGCCGGCTGCACGCACGAGCTGTTCGACCATTCGGCCGTGCGCCAGCTCGACATCACTGAAAAGGGCATCATGCAGGAGACTTGCGTCACCGTCACTTGGATGAAGCTGTGCTATCAGGTGCTCTGCCTGAGCGGAGACGCCGCCTTTGCCGATCACATGGAGCAGTCGATCTACAATGCAATGATCGGCTCGATCAACACCGAGCGTGTCACCGTCAACGGCGGTCTGCCCTTTGACAGCTATTCGCCGCTGCTGCCCGGCCTGCGCGGCCGCAAAATGGGCGGCTACAAGGTCATGGACAACGGCGCTTACTATGGCTGCTGCGCCTGCATCGGCGCGGCGGGACTGGGGCTGATCGGCATGTCCTCGGCCTGCATCGCCAAAGACGGCCTGTATGTCAATCTCTTCCTGAACGGCACGATCTCGGCGCGCACGCCCGAGGATAAGCCGCTGTCGCTCCGCACGGCCACGGCCTATCCGGCTGGCGGCACCGTCCGCATGACGCTCCAGCTGGAAGAAAGCGAAGATTTCACGCTGGGTATCCGTATTCCGGCCTGGAGCCAGAAGAACCGCCTGAGCGTCAATGGCGAAAACGTCTGCGTCACGCCTGGCGAATATGCGCGCCTTAATCGCACCTGGAAAAACGGCGACGAGATTCTCTTGACGCTGGACATGCGCGTTATGCCCATCCGTCCCGAGGATTATGGTGTCTCCTCCGAGGACGCGCCCTTCATCGCGCTGCGCCGCGGCCCCATTGTGCTGGCCCGCGATACGCGCCTGGGCGATTTCGTCGATCGTCCCGCCCAGCTGGTGTTCAATGAGGACGGCTCGGTTCGCGCCTTTGCCCACAGCGAAACGCCCTTTGACTGCGTCATCGCGCAGGATATCGCACTGAGCGACGGTTCCTGCCTGCCCATGGTCGATTATGCCTCCGCCGGCAAGACCTGGCAGAACGATTCGCGCATGGCCGCCTGGTTCGCCATTTAAAAAAGCTTTTCACCAAACTGAAGGAAATTTAGGGGCAGTCGAGCGACTGCCCCTGTTTGGCATACGACGCCGCACTTTCGGCCAGGAAACCCTCATAATCATTGCCCTCTTCTCAAACCGCTCAGGAAATCGCCTGATCTATTCACAAAACCTTTGGGAAGACGCTCTGCGCTTTACAAAAAGTGGCCGCCCGCGCTAAAGTCCTGTGCAAAACACCTCGGCCTCAACCGAAAGGAGAGTTTCCTCATGAACAGGCCTATAACAACGCGTTTTTTCTAATGTCAGCCGATGGAAAAATCAGCCCGGGTGTTTCGAATGAGCTGGATGTCGATAAGGCCTTTCCCAAAATAGCCGACGTGCGCGAAGGGCTGCATCAGTATTATGGCATTGCACAGACAACCGATTTGTGGTCGCTCAATTCCGGACGGGTTCAGGCCAAGGTGGGCGTTAATGAAATGCCCCAGCCTGGGAAAACGCCGGTTTCCTTCGCCGTAATTGACAACCATCACCTGACAGCGCAGGGCGTTCGGTATTTCTGCACCCTGTCCAATCAATTCGTACTGATCACCTCCAACGCAAGCCATCCGGCCTTCGCCCTAGAAACCGACAACCTCTACATTCTGTATCAAAGCAGCTCCTGCTTAAAAAGCGCCCTGGAAACGCTCAAATCAGATTATTGCTGCAAGAAAATCACACTCCAAACGGGCGGCACGCTCAACGGCCCTTTGCTACGCGAAAAGCTGATCGATCATGTGGATCTGGTTGTTCCGCCGGTTTTAATCGACGGCCGGGATACGACCGCGCTGATCGATGGACAGTCGCTGCTTTCGGAAGGCGAACCGTCTCAGCTGGGCGTTCTGCCACTTCAGGACTGCGCCGTTCTGGAAAATTCCTACCTGAGACTTCGCTATAAGGTCATTTCCTGAAAAAATCTTTCTAGGCAGAGCGCTTTATAAAAGGCGTTCTCAGCCTGTCAAAGAATCCACAATGCGACCTCGCAATGCGGCTTCTTATGCGATAAAAAGACGGAAAAAAAAGCAGGCGCATCCACTTGTGGATCGCCAGCTTTTTCAAATTCATCGCGG
>CAYOTH010000267.1:0-3430 GCA_964406835.1 uncultured Oscillospiraceae bacterium | reverse complement strand
GCTCAACACGATTTACTCCTTCAAGATCGGCGGCATCGACAGCTGGACGGGTGTTGGCTGGACGGGCCAGCCCGCGATTGTTCGCTGGGATAAAGAGACCATCCAGAACATGAACATTGTCGAGTCCAAGAAGGCTAAGGATGAGCTGGTTGAGGTCATCTACGCCGCGCTGGACGGCAAGATCTATTTCTTCGATCTGGAAGACGGCGAAGCCACCCGCGATCCGATCAAGGTCACCGGCCCGATTAAGGGCAGCGTTACCGTTGACCCGCGTGGCTATCCGATTCTGTACTGCGGCCAGGGCATCGACGAGGTGAACGGCCAGTCGGTGAAGATAGGCATGCGCATTTTCAGCCTGATCGATCAGAGCGAGCTGCTCTTCATCAACGGCCGGGATGACTACGCCACCCGCCGCTGGTACGCCTCTGACTGCGCCCCCATCGTGGACGCCGAAACGGACACCTGCATCTGGGCGGGCGAAAACGGCCTGCTCTACACCATCACGCTCAACACCAATTACGATGCGGCCGCCGGTACGCTCTCCATTAACCCGGTGATCGATCGTTACTGGTACTCTTCGGATGTCACCACTCGTCCGGGCATGGAGAATTCCGTGGCAGTGTACAATCACTACGCCTACTTCTCTGACAACTCCGGATTGCTGACCTGCCTGGATCTGAACACCATGTCCCCTGTCTGGAATTTCTTCCTGGGCGACGATACCGATGCTTCGATCGTCGTTGAGGAAACCGATGACGGCGTATTCCTCTACACTGGCACGGAGATCGACCTGACGGCCAAGAATGACAAGGGCGACGTCTTCATGCGCTGCCTCAATGCCATGACCGGCGAGGAAGTCTGGTGCAAGACAGTCGTCTGCACCGATCCGGAGCACGGCGGCAACTATGCAACGCCCGCTCTGGGCCGCGGCAGCGTGGACAACATGGTCTATTTCACGGTCGTGCGCGTCGTTGCCGAAAAACGCACCAACATGCTCTACGCGCTGGATAAGAAGACCGGCGAAGAGATCTGGACGATGGACATCGGCGGTTACAGCTGGTCCTCCCCGACGCTGACGTTCGATTCTCTGGGCAACGCCTACCTCTTCCAGGCCAATTCGAACAGCATCATGCGTATGATTAACGCGCAGACCGGTGAGCTGATCACCTCCATTGAAGTGGACGGCAGCAACATCGAAGGCTCGCCTGCCATCTTCAACGATATACTCGTCGTCGGCACGCGCGGCGCGCGCATCCACGGCATCAAAATCAGCTAATGGCTTTAAACACACCGTTCGGTTTATCACGAAACCGGACGGTGTGTGTTTTTGTCAGGCAGCCGCTTCCCCCCACACGAGCCGGTATTGTAACGCCCACACGCAGCCCTTTAAGGGCTATTTTCGCCGATATTTTTTCGAAAACGGCGCTTCCCTCGCGAAGGCAGAGTTTTTTGTCGTCCACACGGCGCGTTTGCGTCATAATCCGATCAAATGGACTCATAGATATATAGCAGACATTGCAAATACAAAACAATCTGGAGGGTCTGCTATGGAAAACATTTCTGTGATACTCGTTGACGACAACTCGACGCTCATCAAGAACATGAGCGATTACTTTTCGGCGCAGTCCGACATCGATCTTCTGGGGACAGCTGACAACGGCGTCGATGCGCTGGAGCTGATCAACAAGCTTCAGCCGCAGGCCGTGGTACTGGATATCGTCATGCCTCGTCTGGACGGTCTGGGCGTTCTGCGCGAGTTGAGCCGCCGCGAAAATCGGCCGCACAGCATCGTCTTCAGCGCCCTGAAAAACGACGCCGTCATCAACCGCACGGTTGAGCTGGGCGCCGCCTATTTCATGGCCAAGCCCGCTGCACCCGCGCTGATTCACGAACAGCTGCGCTCGCTCATCGCCGAAGGAACACTCCCCATGCCAGCCCTTCCCTTTGCCGAACCGCCCGCCAGCTATGCGCGCTGGAGCCCGGAGGAGCGCGTCGCCAATCTGTTCTTGTCCCTAGGCATTCCCGCCCACGTCAAGGGTTACCAATACCTGCGCGAAGCCGTGCGCATGGTCATCGATAATCACGATCTCATCAACCGCATCACCAAGGAGCTTTATCCCGGCATTGCCCGGCGCTATGGCACCAGCTCCAGCAAAGTCGAACGAGCCATGCGCCATGCCATTGAAGTGGCCTGGAACCGAGGTCGGCTGGAAAACACCAATCAACTGCTGGGCGTTAATCTCTTTTCTGAACGCGACAAACCCACCAACGGCGAATTTATCGCCCTCATCGCCGACAAAGCCAGCGGCGAATAAAGCCAGCGGCCCGACCTCCGCCAAACGCGGAAGGCCGGGCCTTTGATAAAAGCTTTAAAACGTGCTTTTACATTGTTCCGGTAACAGTCAACGTCGAGGTGCCGGGAGTAATTGTCCAGGCGCCTGTCGTTTCATCGCGCGCATAAGTTGCAGCCGGCACAGTGATCGCTCCGGCCACCGTCGAAAACTGACCGCTCGCCGCATCATAGGTGTAATCGGTCGTCTGCGCGAGTGCCGTGCCATTGAGCGTAACCGATGTGATCGCCAGAACCGGATTGAACGTATCAGCAATGACGAGCAAATCCTGCGCCGTTGCCACCGCCGTGCCGTTGTTCTGAATGGTAAAAGTGAATGTCACCGGTTCGTTTTCCACAATGCTGACCGGATTAACCGCCTTAATCAGCGACAGTTTCGGCGCGGTTTCTGTCGCCATGCTGGCCGTGGCCGTCAGTGCATCGCCCAGTCCGCCGCCGCTGACAGAAACCGTATTCTCGATGGTCGCCTCATCCTCCAACGGCGCAAACTGATTGACGCGCGCCGAATAGATGAGCAGCGTATTGCCATTGGCCGGGACGCCGATCCCCGTGATGGTCAAGGGCGACGTCGAGGTGATCGTCGGAGCAGTCTGTCGAACGCCGTTGATAAAGCAGGTCACAGAGCCTACCTGATAGCTCAGCGGCACCAGCGTCTGCGTGTTGTAAGCATAAGCGCCCAGATTATCGCTGAGCGTCAGGCCGTTAAAGTCCGTCTCGCCCGCATTGACCAGGCTCACCGCGTAAGAAACGATGTCCTCGGCCTGATAACCATCCTCAATGGGCGTCTTGGTTACGCTGAGCGTTTTAACCAGATCGCCCTGAACGACATTGGATGTGGTCACAAGATTATTATAAGACAGCGTTGCCTGATTCGTGAAAACAGCCATGCTTCGTTTCCTCCCCATGCGCCTTGTTTCCCGGCGCACTGTCAGACTATGCACCCCGCCGCCAAAGCGTCTCTCCTCAAAAAAAGTTGTCCAGAACGCAAAAAAAGACTTGACAAACTGAGAGCGATATGATAGAATATATTTTGTTGAGGGGCATTAGCGCAGTTGGTAGCGCGCCACAATGGCATTGTGG
>CAYOTH010000266.1:0-3456 GCA_964406835.1 uncultured Oscillospiraceae bacterium | reverse complement strand
AGACTGTTCCTCGCGGCAGAAGGCGCGCACCACGCGCACGCCGGTCAGGTTTTCGCGGGTGAGGCGGGTGACGCGATCCAGCCCGGATTGCGCACGGCCAAAGAGCGGAATACTGACCAGCATGATGAAAAACGTCACCGCAAAGAGCACCGGAATGGTGACGGCGAAGATCCACGCGCATTTGACGTCGATCGTGAAGGCCATGACCATGGCGCCAAAGACGATGAAGGGACTGCGCAGCAGCAGGCGAAGGCCCATGTTGACGCCGGTCTGCACCTGATTGACGTCGCCCGAGAGGCGGGTTATCAGCGTGTCGCTGCCCAGCGTGTCCAGCTGCGTAAAGGAGAAGGACTGAATGTGATCAAACAGCGCCTGTCTCAGCTTTCCGGCAAAGCCGACACTGGCCCGGGCGGCGAAATACTGCGCCGTGACGCTGCACGCCAGGCCCACCGCAGCCATCAGCACCAGCGCGCCGAAGCACCAGAACACGGCGGACGTATTCGAATCAATGACGCCCGAATCGATCATTCGGGCCACGACCAGGGGAACAAAGAGGTCAAACAGCGCCTCAAGCAGCTTAAACAGCGGCGCCAGAATGCTCTCTTTGCGGTATTCCTTCAGATAATGGGCAAGTTGTCGCATGACCTTTCCTCCGATATTGCTTGTAAGCATTTTCTTGACAAGTATAGTATAATGCGGTATGATCGATATAGGCAAGGTCGATTTTTATCGCTCTGCGATATAAAATATGTATAAGATGAGGCGAAAGCATGGAACTGCGGCAGTTGGAGTATTTTTGCAAAATTGCGGATACGGGGAGCTTTAATGAAGCGGCGCGGCGGCTGAATATGTCCCAGCCGCCATTGAGCTATCAGATCAAAAGGCTGGAGGCGGAATTAAATGTGCCTTTATTGGCGCGCACCAGCCGGGGCGTTGAACTGACCGAGGCGGGACGGCTTTTGTATCGGCGCGCGAGCAGCCTTCTGGAGTATGCCCGCTCGACGCGCGAGGAGGTGAGCGAGGCCGGCAAGCGGCGGGTGCTGCGCATGGGCATCACCTCGACGACCGTGCCGACCATTCTTCCGTATATAACGCGCTTTGTGCAGCGCTGTCCGGATGTCAATTTCGAGGTGCGCGACGGCGCGTCGATGACGCTGCTTCAGCATCTGCTCGATGGCATTATCGATGTTTCCGTGGCGCGGACGCCGCTTCGGCTGGATGAGGTGAACGTTTTGTCGCTGGGCAGTGAGGGGATGATCGCCGTTTCGCCGCCCGGTCTGCCGGTCGAAAAGGAGGGGGCCATTCATCTGAGTGATCTTCTGGATTGCCCGCTGATTCTCTACAGGCGCTATGAGGAGCTGATTATGAACGCCTTTGCGCGCCGCGGGCTGAAAAGTGACGTTTTCTGCATTTGCGATGATGCGCGCGATGCCATGCTCTGGGTGGGCGCGGGGTTGGCCACGGCGATTTTTCCGCGCTCCATGAGCAGCCTCTGCCAGGGCCTGCGCATTCGTCCGATCGACGAGGCCGAACTGGAAACACAGACGGTGCTCATCTGGAAAAAGGACGGGCGGCTTTCACCGGCAGCGCGCGATTTTATCGACGTGTGCGCCTCGGCGTTTTAAAGCGGCCTTTGCGCGACAATCAAATAGCGGTGGATGCGTCCCTCAAGATAGCCGTTTTGCTCGATTTGGCGTTGGGCGCGCAGGAGCGCTTCGAGGCAGGCGTCTACGCCGAAATTTGGAAATTCCCATTCGATGATGCGGGCAAACCAGACCAGCGCGCCCACATCGTAAAAGCGGATGGGCCGAAAGCATTCCTGAGCGCTCAGGATATTCAGTCCGGCAGATTGAAGCGCTTGAGCCGTCAGGCGGGCGTATTGCGTGGGAAAGGGCAGCGGCGTCGGCCCCAGCAGCAGTTCGACCAGCTCGCGGTCGTTTTCCGCGCCGACCTGCTGCGTGATGAACAGCGCGCCCGGCTTCATCAGGCGAAACAGCTCGCGGGCGTTCCAGTCGCCATGCCGGTTGATGACAAAATCGAACGAGGCATCCTCAAAGGGCAGTCTTTCCAGCGCGTTTCCGGTACGAAAATCCAGGCCCAGGGGCAAAAGCTGCTCGCGGCAGAGCGCCACATTGGGCGCATAGCCCTCCGTGGCAGCCGTTCGCTCGGGCGGATGATGAAGCGAAAGCAGGAATTCGCCGCCGCCGGTGTCGATATCCAAAAGGCGCATATCGGGCTTCAGGCGCTCAAGGATGCACTGCCGGTAATCCCAGGGCAGATCCTCCTCTTCACTGTAGCGGCCGTCGATGTGGGAAAAATCCCAGCCGTGAATGTGCGCCTGTTCCTCTTCGGCCTTCCAGGCGGCGATCAGCGCGTCGGGCGTCATGGCGTTTCCTCCTTTTCGAGCAGCGGGGAATTCTCAAGGCGCATTCCGTTCTCGTCGGTGAGGAAGAGCGTGGCGCGGCCCAGGGCGTTGCCAAAGCGCACTGTGATGGTGTAGACGCCCGGCTGGTAGGCGGTGGAGGCGTGGCGATGGGAGTGGCTGAACAGATTGTCTTCGATGACGGCCCCCGCCTCGTCGGTGATGAGCAGATGCGCCGTACCGGCATACAACCGAAGCTCCGTGTGCAGCGCCTCGCCTTCGCGGAGCGTGACGGTGGCCGAACAGACGCCGTTTTGACGCGGAAGCAGGCTCCAAATAAGCGAGGCCAGCAGCACGATCAGCGCCGCGCCGGTGATGATAAGACTTCTTCGGGACATGATGAATCACAATCCTTTCTTAAAGGCAGGGGACGGTTGGCAGGGGACGGCGCGCCCTTGTGAAGCAGGAGCTGTCGCTTTTTCTCCGGACCGGCCGCATAGCCGCTCAGCTGCCCGCCTGCGCCCAGCACGCGGTGGCAGGGAACGATCAGCAGAATGGGATTGCGCCCCAGCGCGTTGCCCACGGCGCGGGATGCGGCGGGAGATTGACTCAGGCGCGCGGCCACTTCGCCATAGGTCAGGGTTTGGCCATAGGGGATGGCGCGGGCCATGTTCCAGACGGCGCGCTGAACGGGCGTGCCTTGCAGGCGTAGCGGCGGCGTAAAGTCGGGCTGAAGGCCGCCAAAGTACATCTCGAGCCAGCGATGGGTCAGCCGGAAAGGGCGCGTTTCCTGAAAGCACGTTTCTTCCGGCAGGGGAGCATGCGCCTGATCGTCAAAAAATAGCTGCGTGAGCGCCTCGTCGTCCCCGCAGAGCGTTATTTTGCCCAGCGGCGATATAAAACAGCTTCGGTAAAGCAGCATGATGAAGCGCACCTTTCTTTATGCTTGAGTGGATGGATGATCCTGTTCAAGGATAAGGGATGCGCGGCGACTTGTCAAGCCTGTGCTGGGATGCAAGTGAAAAAATGTGCGCAAAAAGAACGTTTTTTCTTTTGAGGTGGTGCGCCGGGCGACATTTTGTGCTATAATAGAG
>CAYOTH010000265.1:0-3478 GCA_964406835.1 uncultured Oscillospiraceae bacterium | reverse complement strand
CGCGCCCCTCGCGACAACATTGACTATTATACTCACTTCTCCCCGTTTTGTCAACCCTTTTTTTCAACTTTTTTTATCCCTGTCATTTCCTATTATAATGCTGGCTTTTTTGCAGATTTTTGCGAAAAAAAGTTTTGAAACTTTCGTCCTTTTTTTGAGTTGCCTTTTTGTCGCTTTTGTTCGTGTTTTTCCGGGGTTTTGCCACTATTTTCCAGCTTATCGTTCGAGAAAATCATCCATATTCCGGCTTCTTCACACGTTTCGCTCGTTTCGATTCGCCGCAAAACCCATAAAACACGAACATTCTAGGTTTTCTCCTTCTTTCGACCTAATTTCTCCTTTTTCGCGTTCAAAGCCCTCTTCCAGCTGCTTGTTTATCCTGATCATAACACAAATCCTCGCCGCTTCCTGCTCAAATTCGCGCCTTTCCCCTCTTTTTGATTGCATTGTCGCCTTCTTCATGGTATCATTGAAGATGAAATTCCTCCTGATCGGCTTTCTTTTTTATGATGAAATGCCGTCAGGCAGTGTATTTTCCCTTCCCCATAAACACGAAAAGAGGAAAGCCTATGAAAATCGGAATGAGTTCTTACTGTCTGGATCGTGAAATTGAGCAGGGCCGCATGACGCTTTTCGAAGTCATCGACTGGGCAGCACGTCAGGGCACGCAGTGCCTTGAACTGGTT
Source organism: uncultured Oscillospiraceae bacterium (assembly GCA_964406835.1). Taxonomy (GTDB): domain Bacteria; phylum Bacillota; class Clostridia; order Christensenellales; family Aristaeellaceae; genus Firm-10. The sequence continues at coordinate 2,792 of CAYOTH010000265.1, read as the reverse complement.
CCCTTCGCCTTTCGCTTTGACGACCCTGAAACCGGCCGCATCGATACGGCATTGATCAAAGCCGTGCGCCGCCACGCCCAGGATGCCGGCATTGAGCTGGTCAATTACTCCATTTTAGCTGATTTGTGCCGCGAAGGCGAAGCTCTATCGGTCGAGATGAATCGCATCCGCCACGAAATCGACATTGCCGCCGAGCTGGGAGTTCCGCGTATGCGCCACGATGTCACAGCCTTCCGGCGTCCCCTCAGTCAAAATACACTCGCCGACTTTGACCACTGGCTGCCCGTGCTGGTCGAAAGCGCCCGTGCGCTCTGCGAATATGCTCAGTCCCAGGGCGTCATGACGCTCTTGGAAAACCACGGTTTTTTCGCCAACGGCTGCGACCGCGTAGAACGTATTCTAAACGGCGTCGCCCATCCCAACTACGGTCTGCTGCTGGATACCGGCAACATCGTCTGCGTGGATGAAGACCCAACAGCCGCCTGCCGCACGTTGGCCGCACGCACAAGCATGGTGCATTTAAAGGATTTCTATATTCGTTCCCGCGATCCGGGCGATTCGACGCAGTTCGACTGTGGCGGCCACTGGTTCCGTTCCCGCGCCGGAAAGTATCTGCGCGGCGCCATTCTGGCTCAGGGCGATCTTGACATTTATGCTTCCCTCGGCGCGCTCAAGCACAGCGGTTACGACGGCTGTATCGCCATTGAATTTGAAGGCCTTGAGGATGCGCGCTACGCCACCGGCGTCAGCCTCCTGAATGCCCGCCGCATCTGGGACGAAGTCTGAGTTTCCACTTTTATCTTATTATATAAGGAGAGATCATCCTATGAACGCTCTGGATAAGCTGCACAGCGCGGAAGTCTATCTGCCCGGCGACCCTGAAATTATGGCCGAGCAGACTCAATGCCTGGAAAAGCTCTATGATTATAACGCCACGCGTCCCTCCGAGGGAGAGCGTCGCTTCGCCCTGCTTCAAGAGATGTTCGCCGAGGTCGGCGAGGATTGCTACATCGAGCCGCCGCTGCACGCCAACTGGGCCGGCCGCTTCGTTCATCTGGGCAAGGCGGTCTATGCCAACTTCAATCTGACCCTGGTCGATGATACACGCATCGACATCGGTGATTACACCATGCTGGGGCCCAACGTCGTCATTGCCACGGCCGGGCATCCCATTTGCCCCGAACTGCGCGAGCGCGCCTGCCAGTTTAATCTGCCTGTGCGCATCGGCCGCAACTGCTGGCTGGGCGCGGGGGTTATCGTCCTGCCGGGCGTCACCATCGGCGACGGCAGCGTCATCGGCGCAGGCAGCGTGGTAACCCGGGACATCCCGGCCAACGTCGTGGCCGTCGGTTCCCCCTGCCGCGTCCTGCGCCCCATCACTGAACGCGATCGAGAATACTATCACGGAAACAAAAAAATCAACTACGACGCCCTCTAAAAAAAGAAGCACGTCCCTCTTCTCCGCACGAAAAAGAAGGGACGTGCTTTTTCTTTTATCAAACTTATTCGGCCACTGCAACACCTATGCGCATGTCTGCACAGCCAAAATAGAGCAGCTTTTTGCCTTTAAACTCGACAAACCCCTGAGAGAAAACCGTATAATTGGCAATGCCAAACAGCTCATAGATTTCATTCGGCTCAAGAATCGGCTTCTCGCAGCGAGCAATCAGGCGCGTCGGGTCATTTCGGTCAAAGAGCGCCCAGCCGGTCGAATAGAGATTATACTGGTATCGCGCCGCATAGCAGGGCAGCACGCGCTGCGCATAAGCGCGGGCATCCTCTTCGCTGGCTGCGCCGTTATAAAACAGCAGTATGCCGTCATCCGTTACCAGAGGCGCCGCCGCCGCTTCGCACAATAATCCGTCAAAATAGCCGGGGCGCGAACAGAAGGCCGGCTCCTCCACCGTATGCCACGTTCTCAAATCCTCGCTCCAGGCCATGTGCTCCTGCGCGTCATTTCCCCAATAGGCCCAGTATTTGCCGTCGATTTTCTGATTGACAATGGCAATGGCGCGCCCGAGCAGGACTTCACCCAGCACATCCCAGTGCTCCAGATCCTCCGAAACGGCCATCATGCCGGGCGTGTAGTGGCAGTCAACCACGCCGGTGTAGGTCAGGATATATTTGCCCTCAATTTCAACCAGACGCGGATCCTCAAACCCACCCTGATAAGGGCTGTTCTCATCCGGATCAAAGACCGGTTTGTCCGCCAGCGTAAAGTGAAAACCATCCTCACTTTCGGCCCAAACCAGCGTCGAAACGCTCCAGTTTTCCTTTAAACGCGGGCGCGTCATGTTGATCGCGCGGCAAAGCAGCTTGACCTTGCCATCATGAACAATCGCCGCCGGGTTGAAGATCGCATCGGCAGCACAGCCGTCGCCCTGCGGCCTCAAAACCGGATTGCCGGGATATTTTTTTAAACGCTGAACCCACGCAAGGGATTCAGGAAGCTTGTCCTTCATGACTAAACACCTCATTTTTAATAAGCGTTCATGGCTCAATCCCGCTTTATTATACTTTACCAAAAAAACAAAACGCAATGCCCACCGAAAAAAAATCACGCTTCTCCATCAAACGAAGCACATAACCAAAGCGCATGGACCACGCTCTGAAGAAGACATCAAAGTGACGCACAAATCGCTCGTTCTTGCGCCAAGCTCTTCCGCCCAGTCAAAACAAACAAAGCGCATCCTCCGTTCGAAGAACAAACAAGCCGCGCAGAAAACATCTCTGCGCGGCTCCAGCCTGTCAAAAAAGGTCGCAAAAAGCGGCCTTTTCTGATATAATAGAGG
>CAYOTH010000264.1:0-3498 GCA_964406835.1 uncultured Oscillospiraceae bacterium | reverse complement strand
AATTTATAACGCGCAGCTGTTCCACATGGACGATTTTTTCCTGCCTCAGGCCCGGAAAACGCCTCAGCGCCTGGCTGAAGCGGGCGGCAATGTCGATTACGAGCGCTTTCAAAGCGATGTGCTCAATCACCTCGACGAGGATCAATTTGCCTATCGCCCCTTTCTTTGCCACCGCAGCGAACTGGGCGAGGAAATCGCAACACAGCGCCAGGCCGTTCAGATCATCGAAGGCAGCTATGCGCATCACCCTCAGCTGCATGGCGATTACGACCTCAAAGTCTTTCTTTCGCTGAATCCAGACGATCAGAGTGCGCGCATACTCTCCCGCAACGGCGCGGCGCTGCACAAACGGTTCATGACCGAATGGGTTCCGCTGGAAAACCGCTATTTTGACGCCTGTTCCATTCGCGAGCAGGCCGATATACTCTATATCCTCTGACAAAGCGGCGCGAAATCTTAAATCTGCGCCGGAAAGGGACAAAAGATATGAACATCCTCATTTGCAACGCAGGCAGCACTTCGCTGAAATTCAAGCTCTGGGCTATGCCTGTTCTGACTGTGCTGGCCGAGGGTCGTGTGGAGCGCGTCGGCCGAAATGACGCCATTTACACCTATCGCTGCGGCGATTATACCCGGCATGATGAAAATCTGGCCATTCCCGATTACACGGCCGGCATTCGCCTGTTTCTGGACAGCCTGACCGACCCCGAGCACGGCGCGGCCGCCTCGCTGGACGACATTGCCGCCGTGGGCTTTAAAACGGTGCTTTCCAAAGACTATTACGGCGTTCACGAGCTAACCGAGGATGTGCTCAACGGAATGCGCGCCTATATGTCGGTGGCTCCGGCGCACAACGGCCCTTATCTCGAGGCCATTCGTGTTTTCGAAGCGCTGCTACCCCAAGCGCCGCGCATCGGTGTTTTTGAAACGGCCTTCCACACCACCATTCCGCTGGAACGGCGCATTTATCCCATTCCGTACGAATGGTATGAGCGCTATGGCGTCATGCGCATGGGCTATCACGGCGCATCCCATGGCTATATTGCCGAGAAGCTGTCCGGCTACAGGCGCGTCATATCCTGCCACCTGGGCGGCAGCGCCTCGCTCTGCGCCATATTGGACGGCCAGAGTATGGACAACAGCTTCGGCTTTTCGCTCCAGGCCGGTATACCGCACGCCCAGCGCACCGGCGACATGGACGTCTACATCATCGCCTATCTGCTCGATCAGGGGCTGAGCATGGACGAAATCCTCAAAGGCCTGTGCAAAAACGGCGGCCTGAAGGGCATTTCCGGCACCGGCGGCGATTTGCGCGATGTCGAAGCGGCCATTGCGCAGGGCAGTTTGCGCGCGCAACTGGCGCTGGACGTCTACGCCACCAGCCTGCTGCGCTACATCGGCGCTTATTATATGGAGCTGGGCGGCGTAGATGCCATCGCCTTTACCGGCGGCATTGGCGAAAACTCCTGGCACCTGCGCGAAATGGTGCTCGACAAGCTCTCCCACATCGGCCTGCGCTATGACCGCGAGCTGAACCGACGTACCACCGGCGAGCAGCTGATCTCAACGCCCGATTCCGCCGTGGCCGTTCATATCATTCCGGCCAACGAAGAGTTGATGGTCGTGCGTTCTGCCTGGACTTGGCTCCAGGACAACAAATTTCAGGAAAGAAAGTGATTCATCATGCGATGCAGCTGTCCCGATTGCGGAACCTACATGGTTCACTCTGAAAGCATGCATCTGGGTTGCGTCTGCCCCGAATGCGGCGCACGCTGCACAGCCTGCCTGGGAACAAACACCGTCATCAGCCGCGACGATCTAAAGCGACTCAAGTCGGTTCAGTGGTTTGAGCCTTCCTTTGAGGGAACGCAGCCTGAGCCCGAGCAGCCTGCCGACGACCCCATCGCCCGCGAACGCGACGAACACCCGGAAAAGAACCAGTGGTAAACTCCCGTTTTCAGCGCAAAGCCCCCGCCTCATGGGGGCTTTTTTGATTGCCACTCAAATTTCCCGTCCAAGCCAAATCACCGCGACTCACAAACGGTTCATTTGTCCATATCGGCTAAGGCCCTTCTTCTGCCCCCATCTCCTCAAAGGATATTGAGCTTCACACAGGCTTTGCTCTGAACCTTGGCAACGATCATCGCTTGCGCTTACCTCTTTTGAACGTCCTCCGGTTCATTTGGATGTGCATCGAGCGCTTAATCCACATTGCAAATCATGGCAGGCTGTTTTGCGGATGACTTGAAGCGGCCTGAGCAAGGTACCTCCTTTTTGCCGCTTCCTCTAAAAAGGGCATCGGCCGTTCGCGCCTGCGATTGACCATCACTCTCAGGCGCGCATCCGCCGGGCGTCTTTCATGGCTTTTATGGAAGCATTTACGCCTGTTTGGCGAATGCAAAAACAGACTCTGGTCTTTATTTTACAAAAGACCAGAGTCTGTTTATTATTTACCGTTCTATCAGGCCGCGCCGCAGCACTTCATAATCAGCTTGAACAGATTCAGCTCGTAATCATACGAACGAATCATCGCTTCCTCGCCGCGCGTCATACGGGCAAATGCGATCAACATGTTCTCATAACGGCCGGCCACGGCCTCGTCAACCGTAGAGCAGTCTCTAAACGGCGCCAGGCTCATTTCACCCAGCGTAACCGTTTCGTGCGTGCGCATCATGCAATAGCCCGGCGCACTGACAAACGTTTCGGTGGGCTTGATTTCAATCGTACCCTTGCTGCCGCAGATAACGATCTGACGCCGACCAAAGCCGTCCATTTCCGTGGTGCAGCTTTTGACAAACGACACGCCATTTTTGTACTTCAGGGCCGCAAAGCCATAGTCTTCCGTGGTGCAGCCTTCAATGCCGGTGGACATGCTCAGCGGCAGCACCTCATCCGGCTCGCCCTGGAGCGTGTACACCAGATCTATCAGATGGCAGCCCAGGAAATACAGCTGTCCGCCCTTAAACTGGCCCAGCCAATCGCGCTTGACGCGGTCATAGCGTATGCTCATGTGCGCTTCGACCGAGAAAATCTCGCCCAGCTCGCCGTTTTGCGCGCGCTCAATCGCCCGGCGGATGATCGGATTAAAGCGGTACATGTAGCCCATGTTAAAGGGCAGATTCTTAGCCTTGACCGTCTCAATCAGCTCTTCGAACGCCTCGATATTCTGCGCGCCCGGCTTGTCCATGTGAATGGCGACGCCCTTATCGGCAAAGAGCTGAGCGTACTGCGTAGAGAGGCTCTCCTCCGTCTCAATGGCCACGGCATCCAGATCGTCCATGGCCAGCAGCTCCTCGACGGTATAATGCGGAACATTCGGATAAATATCCTTCAGACGTTCCGGATTCGGCTCGGCCACACCGACAAACTCAAAATACTCCGGCAGCTGCAAAAGATTCTCAAAGATGCCCCGCGCATGATCGTGCCCGGTGCCCACCTGAGCAATTCTGACCTTTTTCATGATAACGAACACTCTCCTTGGCTCACATCGCGCTGCAG
>CAYOTH010000263.1:0-3500 GCA_964406835.1 uncultured Oscillospiraceae bacterium | reverse complement strand
CTCTATTATATCAGAAAAGGCCGCTTTTTGCGACCTTTTTTGACAGGCTGAAGCCTTGTCAAGGCTTGCATGTGAACATCTAAAAAAACAGGAAATTCATTTCAGAAAACCGATCGTCTACAGCGGAGCAGCGGTAACATTTCCCGCATCAAACAGACTATTTTCCATCCCTTCAAAACGCCACCGTCAATATGCTGATTTCTTCCTATTATTTACAGCTTTTTGACTGCCCCCCATCCTTCTTCCGTCTATAATGGACGTGACAACACGACTGGGAGGAGCATACAATGCTGCTGCTTGCCGTCATCTACCTGACCTTTATCAGCCTGGGGGCTGTCCGATTCGCTTTTAGGATCGGCTTGGCGCGCCGCTCTCCTATGGCGGGTACATTTTCATGATTATCAGTTGTGGAACCATCGTTTCGAGCCTGCTTTCTGACCGGCTGAGCCGCCGCTTTAACACAAAATTCGTCACGCTGGTCAGCGTGGCCCTGAGCGCGCTCGCGCTTTTCGGTTTCTCCTGCGCCAGTCACCTTGGAATGCTCTGCCTGTGGGCCATCCTCTACGGACTGGCCGCCGGGGCGATTGATTCGGCGCTTAATAACTACGTAGCGCTGCATTACAGCTCGCGGCACATGAATTGGCTGCACGCCTTCTGGAGCGTCGGTACCATCATCAGCCCCTACATCATGAGCTAGGCACTGAGCCAGGCAAGCTGGCCGGTCGGCTATCGCGTGGTCGCGGCGCTTCAGCTGGCCATTGCGCTGGCACTGGTCTTTTCGCTACCCCTTTGGAAGAAAAACACGTCAAGCGCGCCGCAAGCCGAGGAACGTGTTCAGCCGCTGGACATCGCCGGCGCGCTTCGCATTCAGGGCGTTGCCTGGCTGCTGATCGGCTTTTTCGCCTCTTGCGGCCTAGAGGGCATCACCATGCTCTGGACAAGCAGCTATCTCATTTCGGTACGCGGCCTGGGTGCCGAACCGGCGGCTGCCTTCGCCTCGCTGTTCTGCATAGGCATAACGATCGGGCGCATCATCGCCGAGTTCATCTCCGAAAAGCTGGGCGACCGACGCCTGATCCGGCTGGGCGCGTGCGTGGCCCTGATAGGCCTTCTGGCCGTTGTGCTTCCGCTTAAAACCAACGTCGTCGCCCTGAGCAGCCTCATTATTCTGGGACTGGGCTGCGGACCGATTTACCCGGCCGTCATCCATTCCACGCCCACCAACTTCGGCGCGCACAATTCTCAGGCGATCATCGGTATTCAGATGGCCAGCGCTTATCTTGGCTCAGCCTTCATGCCGCCGCTGTTCGGCCTTGTCGCCGGAAAGATCAGCCTGAGCATCATGCCCTTTGTGCTGATCGGCTTCCTCGCCCTGATGATCCTTATGCTTGAAAACGCCTATACGCGCGCCCCCAAAAAATGTTACCTGATTTTTATGTTAAAGGCCACACCTCAGCCTCTTTTTTAAGAAGACTGCGGCGCGGCCTTTTTTTGTTATTCAATGATTTCCAGATCGACATCCATTATCCGGGCAAAGCGGCGAATCTCCTCCAGATGATTGCCTATCCCCAGCGCCAGGTGATGCGTCGGCGCAGCCTCGCACCAGCGACTGATAAAGCGCGTCACCGGCATGTTAAAGGACACGCGGGTGTTGGTGTTGCCGGTCTGCGGAATTTCGCCCCGGATCGACGTTCCGGCCGCCGCCACCAGCTTAAAGCGCCCGGTGGCCTGATAATTGATGCTTAAAAGCGTCACATCCCCCGCCTTCAGACTGAACTCCACGCCGATGCCGCTGCCCGATTTGCCGTGATACTTTTTGAGCTTGCGCAAAATCGGCTTGCCCTCACTGATGAGGATGTTATGCGGCCCGTCATGGCCGACCAGCACGCAGTCTCCCACAATATCAAAGGGATGCAGCTCGGCAAACGACCCACCACCGCCCAGCCTGTTCATAATCAGCATAGCCGCCGCCGTCTTGAGATCGGCCTCGCCGGCCAGTGGCACGCCTGAGGACGTCAAAAGCGTGTTGCCCACAATCAGCGCCGCCGCCATGCGCTCGTATTCATTGCCGTCCTCGCCCTTATAAAAATAGGCCAGCGCCGTCAAATCATTCTTTTCGACCATCGTATCCAGCGCGCAGGCCATGCGGGCCGACAGGCGCAGATCCTCGTCGGTGACATAATCGGTCAGCGGATCAACTGACGGCGTCTGAATGGCGAAGGTTTCTCTGATCGCAGCGATCTTTTGGTTCACGTCTGCCTCACTCGTCTGATCGGCCCACTTCTTCAATTCGCACATTTCGAGCATCTTGACATGTGATTTAAAAGTGGCCGAAAAAGCCGTCGGGTCGGTGTGCATGTCGTACATGCCCTCATAGGTATGGCCCAGATAGCCAATGACGGCATACTTAAACGCGGCGCACGCCTCAATCGCCCGCTGCCAGGAACGCACCTCCTCGCGAATCAGCGCCTCCTGAGAGGCCGCCGCCACCAGGCAAGGTGGAATCTTTCGCCCCAAACGCCCATAGACGCCGGCAATCTCCGGCATAGCGCAGATATCGTCGTTGACCAGCTGCATGTAGGTCGTACAGCGCCCGTAATCCAGGTGATCCAGCGGCTGAATGCCCACCAGAATCTGCGGAACATCCAGATAATTGGCAAAGGGTGCGCACAATGAAGAAGGCAGATAAGTCGTCAAAAGCAGGAAAACGCCATCCACATCGCGCCTTTTCAGCGCGCGCACGACTTCAAAGGCCTTGTCCACGTCGTCCACATAATCGGCAATGAACACCTCGGCGCTCTCCTCGAAATACCCGGCAAACTGAGCCGCCTTGCCCTGCAGCTCCTCATAAAGCCCATCAAACTGGCGAAAGTAAATATAATGCCCCAGCGGCACAATGGCGATGACCGACTTGCTTTTCATAAGGTTCTTCCTCCTGTTGCGCATTGTTTCGCTTTTACTATAGCACGCCGCCGACGCGCCCGCAATGGAGAAAAACGACGCGTGATGGGAGAAAACAAACATCCGCACGGCTCAGGCGTTGTAAAGAGCAATTTTTTTCTGTTAAAAATCACACAGAGGCGCGAAAAATGGCTGGGGATGTGCTATAATGTAAACGTATAAACCTGTTAAGGAGGAAAGACATATGCAGTATACTCGCGAAGTTGAGGACATGGTATGCGTCGCCAAGGGTCCCAATCACGGGCCGGCGCCGATTCCTGAAGAAGGCAAGTGGATTCAGTCCAAAGAGATAAAGGACATTTCCGGCTACACGCACGGCATCGGCTGGTGCGCGCCGCAGCAGGGCGCCTGCAAGCTGTCCCTGAACGTCAAGAACGGCATCATCGAAGAGGCGCTGGTCGAGACGATCGGCTGTTCCGGCATGACCCACTCCGCCGCCATGGCCAGTGAGATTCTGCCCGGCAAGACCATTCTGGAGGCGCTCAACACCGACCTGGTGTGCGACGCCATCAACACCGCCATGCGCGAGCTGTTCCTGC
>CAYOTH010000262.1:0-3501 GCA_964406835.1 uncultured Oscillospiraceae bacterium | reverse complement strand
CGCATAAGAAGACGCATTGCGAGGTCGCATTGTGGATTCTTTGACAGGCTGAGCGGAGCTTGATTCTCCGATGTCTGTTTCGTTCTCTACAGAGCCAACGCCTTGAAAAAGCAGGCTTTCATGAGCGAATTTGATGCCAGAAACGCCCGAACAGACTGTTTGTCATGCGGCGGGCGATAACAAACAGGAAGCTCCGCTCTGAGACATTCACCCGTTCGACCAAAACGCGCCGCACCTGAAGAGCCCTTCTTCAGGTGCGGCGCGTTTGATGTTTATTCTTGTCCCTTTTCGGGCGCTGATTCTAAAAAGCCGTTTCTCTCTTCGCAGCGGCGCACTCAGCCGTTCTCAGCCAGCCGCGTCAAATCCTCTACCGTCAGATAGCGATTGACCAGCTCGAGCATATCGCTTCGATCGTTGGCGGCGCAGAGCGTCATCATGCGCCTGAGGCGATATTTCAGCGTGCTTTCGCCGATAAACAGCGCGGTCGAAGCCTCTGCATAAGTCAGTCCCCGCGCCAGCGCCGCCAGAATGCGCCGATCCACCTCAGCCAGATTGGACATCAGATTTTCAATGCGCAAAAGCTCGCGCACGCCGTCATCCTCGCCAAATAGCGCCTCGTGAGTGGAGGCCGAGGATGTCGGCATCGGCAAGTTCTTCGCGCCGTCCGGAAAATCAGCCGTCGAGGCGCGTACCGTCAATTCGCCCTCCAGCAGCGCATTCAACGAGGAAATCGACGGATTTTTTCGAAGCAGAGCGCACAGTCGCACGGCACTTCGCCCCACGGCGCGGCAGTCCAGCGCCAGCGTGGTGATGCCCGGCGTCACCATGGCCGAGAGAATGCTCTCGCCGATCACCGTCACATACAGCTGTTCCGGCACGGCCACATTGGCCTCGCGCAGCGCCCGCATGAGCCGAAGCGCCACAAAGTCGTTGGCGCAGATCACGCTGTCATAGCACGCGATCCGGTCGATAAACTCCCGGCAGCATCCGGCCACATCGCCCGCGCTGAAATAAACGTGCTCCGGCGCGCTTTCCGAAACAAAGGCCTCCTGCTTGCGCAGATCTGAAAGCGAATTGCGATAAACGCCCACCAACGCCGCTTTCGTGCGCCCGGCCAATTTGAGATAGCGCATCAGATGCCGAACCCCGGCGGCGTAATCCATCGAAACACAGCAGGCCGTGCCATCGGGCAGCGGCGAGGGTGCGGCCAGCACATAGCACAGCGAGCGCTCCTTTAAAAGCGCGGCCATGCGGCGCAGCCAGTCGCACAGCGAACCGACGACAATCACCGCGGCCTCCTCCGACGACAGCGCAGCGAGCTGTCCCTCGCCCAGCAAACACATCGCGCCGCCCATGCGAACAATCTCCTCGCGAATGCCCTCGATATAGCGCGCGCACCAGCCGGTTTCCTCAAAGCCCGGCTCAATTAAAACCTGAAATTCCATGAGTCTTCTCCTCAAAGGCGAAAAAATGCGCCCTCAAAGAGCGCCTGCCTTTACAGGCGCTCTTCAATCGCCCGGTTGATCGCCTCGCGCAATTCAAGATAGCAGGCATCCGAGGCCGGGCAGCTGTCAAAGCCTACGTCGCCCAGGCAGTCGGTCAGGAGCTTCATGGCCGCCTCGCGCCCCGCCAGGCTTTCCAGCAGCTTGAGCGCGCGCCAGTCGTTCATAGCCTCAGCCGAGGCATAATAGCGCAGCGACGGCAGCGGGCCGTCCTCGCCCGGATAAACCAGATACGACGTGCCGCCCACAAAATCGCCCAGCGCATCGGGCGACAGGAAGGGATTGACCGGCTTTCTCGACAGCTGATTATAATAAAAGTTGAACGCCCAGTGCAAAAAGCCCTCAATCTTCAGCGCGTAAAGCTGCAATCCCAGCACGCGGTTTCGGCGCTGCGGCATGGAAATCAGCCGGTTGGTCAGGCCGGAGAAGCTCTGTCCGCCGGTGTAATACGCCCAGAGATGATCGGTCTTGCCGAGGAAATCCGGCACGCTGGTGGTCACGGCCACAGGCGCCTGAATGGCCCCTTTTTCCAAAAACTCTACATGCGAGAGCGCATCGATGATGTGCGCGGGATCGACAAAGCGGGACAGGACACGGTGTCCGCCCATATAGCAGGGCATATGTTTGGGCAGCGGCTCGTCCGAAACATGGAAGTAAAAGCGATCGGTCAGGCGACGCTCCTTGAGGAAGGCCGTCAGCGCCGAAAGATACGCTTCCAGAAAGCGCGTGTATTCCGTGCCCTGCGAGTCGGTCTCCCAGCCGAAGAGGCGCTTGACCTCCCCGTCCACGCAGGCCATAATCTTGGGCGCATGGCTGGCGCCCCACTGGCTGTAGAGATGACTGTGTTCAAAATAAACCTCGCCGCAGCGCTGCGCCAAGGCGATATAGCGCTCCAGCTTCGAAAAATCAAAGGAATAGACGCTCTTTTCCAGACGCACATCCACCAGCTGCGCCGTCATGCGCTCCTCGCCCACCGGCGTGTCCAGCGGCGGTGTAAAGCAGGGCGTCAGCAAAAGATTGGTGCCGCCCGCCACCGCCATGGCCACATACCTTTCAAGCAGCGCCCAGAAGGCCTCTGAAAACATGGGGACATAATGCTGATCGGCAATGGCGTCAAAGTGTAGCCAGTTGGTGCAGGGTAGCGTCTGCGGCGGCAGAGACGCGCCGATCACGCGCAGGCTGAACGTTTCCTGCGCCATCATTCCGCCCGCCCCGTCATAAAGCGTCAGCATAATCGGGTACTCGCCCGCCTGAAGATCATCGCCGCCCTGAACCGTCACCCAGATCGAGCGCCACTTGTTCAGGTAGATGTGAATTTCGCCCTCCTCAAGGGGCAGAATCGGATCGGGATACAGCCCGGGCTCCGTGCCCAGATAGTCCTGATCGTAACGCAAATAGGTGGGCATGGTCACGCCCACCTGGCCGACCAGTCCCAGCTTCAGGCGCGCTTTGAGGGGCGAATCGATTTTAAAGGTCGCCTTGACAAAATTCCCGCCCTCCGGACGGCCCTGCGGAACGGCGCTGAAGGCAAACTGGCAGGAAAACAGCTCGTTTTTAAACATCTCGCCGTGATCGCGGCGGGTGATCGGTCGGGTCAGAAACGGTTTTTCCAGTGAGCTTGAGGGAATAATGGCGGTATGAAACATGGTCTGTTCCTCCTGTTCTTCAAAGCGCATCGGGCGGTTGCCGGAATGCGCAAAGCATGATATAATAACTGAGCGACGCCAGAGGGAAGCCTCGGCATCTGCATTCATTATCCATTCCGGGGAGGCATTTTTTCGTGAATACGGAAATGAACCTGTTTGATATTGTCGGGCCGGTCATGATCGGGCCGTCCAGCTCGCACACGGCGGGCGCGGCGCGCATCGGCCGGGTGGCACTTCGCCTGCTGGGCGAGGAAGTCGCCTCGGCGCGCATCGGCTTTTATGGCTCCTTTGCCCGCACCTGGCGCGGCCACGGCACCGACCGCGCCAGGTGCGGGCAAAGGAGCCATAAAAGC
>CAYOTH010000261.1:0-3513 GCA_964406835.1 uncultured Oscillospiraceae bacterium | reverse complement strand
GATCGCCCGTGCCGATGACCAGGCCGCCGTTTTTGTTGGCCATGTCCATGAGCACCTGCGTGCGTTCGCGTGCCTGGCTGTTTTCGTAGGTGACATCGTGCGTGTTCATGTCCTGGCCGATGTCCTTAAAGTGCTGCTCGACGGCCAGGCCGATGGGAATTTCCATAAAGCGCAGTCCCAGTCGTTCGCTGAGCGTTTCGGCATTGGAACGCGTGCGTTTGGTCGTGCCGTAGCAGGGCATGGTGATGGCGTAAATGCCCTTGGGGTCAAGGTTCAGCGTGCGGAAGGCGCGGGCAGCCACCAGCAGCGCCAGCGTCGAATCCAATCCGCCCGAGACGCCGATGACCGCCGTCGTGGCGTGAACGTGCCTGAGACGCTGTACAAGGCCCTGCGACTGTATGGTGAGGATTTCCTCGCAGCGGCGCTCGCGCTGGGCGCGGTCAGAGGGCACAAAGGGCATGGGGTCGATCGGGCGGGTCAGCGCCGTTCCGGTCAGCGGCATATCAAAACAGACTGTGGTATATTTTTCGACAGTTTCGCCGACAAAGCTGTTCATGCGGCGGCGCTCGCTATCCAACAGACCGACGTCTATTTCACTGACGGCCAGTCCTGTGGTAAACCGCTTGGATTCAGTCAGCAGCACGCCGTTTTCGACGATCATGTTCTGGCCGGAATAGACCAGATCCTGGCTGGATTCGCCCAAACCCGCGTCGGCATAGACGTAGCCGCAGACCAGCTTGGCTGATTGGCTGCAGACCAGCTGGCGGCGGTAATCAGCCTTGCCGACGGTGTCGTCACTGGCTGAGGCATTGCAGATGATGGTGGCTCCGGCCATGGCATGACCGATTGACGGCGAGGCCGGTACCCACAGATCCTCGCACACCTCAGCGGCAACGCGGAAGGCGGGAAGTTGGCGGCATTCGAGCAGAATGTTGGAACCGAAGGGAACGTCGCGGTTTAAAAAGCGCAGCGTGCGCGCTTCCGCCGGGCCGGCAGAAAAATGACGCGCCTCATAGTAGACCGAATAGTTGGGAATAAAGCGCTTGGGAATCAGCGCCAGCAGCGCGCCACTCTTAATGGCGGCTATGCAGTTATAAAGCCGACCGTGGTCTGAAACGGGCAGACCGACCAGCGTCAACACATTCAGCGCGGCACTGGCGTCGATAATGCGCTCCAGAGCCTGAGCGGCGGCGTCAATCAGCGTACCCTGCAAAAACAGATCGCCGCAGGTGTAGCCGGTAACGCACAGCTCCGGCAGGGTCAGCAGCCGAACGCCGTGCTGGTCGGCCTGCTGCATCAAGTCGATAATGGATGCGGCATTGAAGTCGCAATCGGCAACGTGAATAAAGGGCGTTCCTGCGGCAACGGCAATGAATCCATCTTTCATAAAAGCAGAATCCTCCTCAAAAAAAACATCGTTTACAGCGTATTGCGCAGCAGCTGCTCGGCGTGGTTCAGGGCGTCCTGTCCAAGGGGCGTGCTGCCCTGAGCAAAGTCGCTTTTGCCGCCGCCTTTACCGCCTAGGGCCGAAACGGTCGCCTTGAGCAATGCGTTCATATCCACTGAAATGTCCTTGCTGCGGGCAAAGAGCAGCATGTCGCCGCCGTCTTTGGGGGCAGAGAGCAGCACAATGGCCTGCTCGCGGACAATCAGCTCGGAGGCCAGGCGGCGCAGCGCGTCCATGGGCAGGTCATCCAGGCGCGCCGTCAGCAGCCGAACGCCGTTGATGACGGGGGCTTGAGCGGCCAGGGCGTTCATCTGCGCCAGCGCATTGTCGTAGCGCAGGCGATTAAGCGTCCGCTTCAGTTCGTCGATTTCGCGGTTCAGGTGTTCAAGGCCTTCGGGAAGCTGCGTAAACGGCGCGGATAGCAGTGCGGCGGCGCGTTCACTGGCGTCATAGCGCGCGCGGTAATCCAAAACGGCGCGGTTGCCGCACAGAAAGCTCAGGCGCAGTTTGCCCTTGCTGGGGTGAGCGCCGATGATTTTGACCAGCGCGATCTGTCCGGCTGTGGACGGGTGCGTTCCGCCACAGGCTACCATCTCGGCGGCGCCAATGGCCACGATGCGCACATGCTTGTGAACCGTGGGCGGCTTCCGAAGCGGCAGGGCTTTAAGTTCTTCTTCGTCCGGGAACCAGCAGCGAATGGGAACGTCACGCTGAATCTGCGCGTTGACATCGTCCTCAAGCGCGCGGATCTGGGCGTCGGTCAGGTGGGTTTCGCCGTCGGGCATGGTCACGTCGATGGTTGAACAGTCCGCGCCCAGATGCAGGCCGATGGTTGTGCCGCCCAGCTGCCGCCAGACGGCTCCGGCGATCATGTGTTCGCCTGCATGCTGCTGCATGTGATCGAAGCGGCGCGTCCAGTCGATATGACCGTGAACCGGCTCTCCCACGGCAAGCGGCATATCGGTTACATGCCAAATCTCGCCCGCGGCATCGACAAAGACGTCGCACACAGGGTGGCCGTTGAGCGTGCCGGTGTCATAGGGCTGGCCGCCGGAGGTCGGATAAAAGGCCGAGCGGTCGAGCGCTACGGCCCAGTGCGATTCGTGTGGGAAAAGTGCTGTGACGACGGCGTCAAATTCCGTCAGGTATGTTTGATCGTAATAGAGCCTGTCGGTCATATAATCATGTCCTTTCATTATAGACGGGAGTGAAACGGTCAAATCGGCCTTTTTATGCAATTTCTTCTATTATATCAGTACCGATTCAATTTCACAAGACGCCTTTTAATTATTTTCTTGGCGGACAGGAAATTTCGATACGCACGAAACAGACTTCGGTACGGAATACAGTAATGGACCGAAGTCGCTTCAAGAAAATGCTCGGGAGTGTCTTCTTTGTGAAAAACAAGAAGATTTTGAAAATATTTGAAACCAAATGGTCAAATTCTGTGTCTAATTAAACAGAAACTGGATGTAAGGAGCAGAAACAATGAAAAGATGGTTGTGCGGTTTCATGGCGTTCTGCATTTTGCTGATGCCTGTTTATGCGGCGGCTGAGGATGAAAGCCTTTCCTCTCAGGGCGACGTTTCGCTGACGACGACGCCTGTGCCGGAGGCGACGCAAGCCCCTGAAAATACGGATGCGCCTACGGCCACGCCTGAAAATACGTCGCAGGTCCCTGAGGCGACGCCGGTTCCCGAAAATACGGATGCGCCTACGGCCACGCCTGAAAATACGCAGCAGATCCCTGAGGTGACGCCGGTTCTTGAAAACACGCCTGCGCCGATTGACTGGGAGAGCGCCTGGCAGCAGGAGGCTTGGTTTTATGAGGACGGCTATACGGCCATTTTTGCCGGAACGCTGAACGACGTCATTCATGAGCTGCTCGCGCGCGACGAAGCGGCGCAGACCGAAGACGAGCATGAGGTTGTTTTGTGCAATGACGAGGATGTTCTCGAAATTCGGGACGTTCATCGTCAGGATATGCCGCGCTTCCTCTTTATGATGGATGATCGCGTGATTGAAGAGGCCGATAAGAAGGTGATCCGGATTGAAGAGCTCCGGGA
>CAYOTH010000260.1:0-3519 GCA_964406835.1 uncultured Oscillospiraceae bacterium | reverse complement strand
ACTCGCAGGGAGTGCAGTACTTGCCGGTGTACTTGCCCTTGTAGATGTCGCCCTTTTCGTACATCTTGCGGAAGATCTTCTGAACCTTGCTCTTGTGCTCCGGGTCGGTCGTGCGCACAAAGCGATCGTAAGTCGTGTTCATCAGATCCCAGATGCTCTTAATCTGCGCCGCCACGCCGTCCACATATTCCTGGGGCGTAATGCCGGCCGCCTCGGCCTTCTGCTGAATCTTGAGGCCATGCTCGTCGGTTCCCGTCTGGAAATATACGTCATAGCCCTGCTGGCGCTTATAGCGGGCAATGGCATCAGCCAGGACAATCTCGTAGGTGTTGCCAATGTGTGGCTTGGCCGACGTATAGGCAATGGCCGTGGAGATATAGTAAGGTTTCTTATCATCCATAATGCTCCTCCTCATACTAAAAAACCGCCCCCGGATCACTCCAAGGGCAACAAAATTGACATTTGACGCGGTACCACCTTATTATGCAACGCATAACGCTGCCTCAAAACGCAATAACGGGCACACCCGGGAAAAGCTCACAATTCGCCATTCCGGCTCCAAGGCCATGTTCTGCCGCGTCGCGCCTGCTCCTTTTCACCAACCGAAGCTCTCTGAAAGGGTTCGACGGCGTACTCTCCTCTTCGCTGCCTTTGTATTCTATTATAGCCCGTCGCCCGGGGCTTTGTCAAGCCAATTTTTCGACAATCTCAAAACGAAGGCCTTACAGACGCCACAGCGCGGGCGCGCTCGTCGAAACGGCCAGCGCTCCAGCCGAGAGCGCCTGGACGATTTCGCGCCGCTCGGTAATCATGCCTCCGGCAATAACCGGCAGGCGCAACTCCTCCTTCAGGCGCGTGATGGCCTTAGGCACCAGCCCGGGCATGACTTCGATCAAATCGGGCGGATTAGCCGAAAGATGGCGCATACCGCCGGTCAGCGAGCCGGAATCCACCAGAAAAATGCGCTGTATGCTCATCAGACCCAGCTCCCCGGCACGCCGCAGCGGCTGTGAGCGCGTCGAAATAATGCCGTCGGGCCGCACAAAATGCGCGCACCACTCGACCGCCGCCGCATCCTTGCCCAGTCCTTCGCACAGATCCAGATGCACAAAGACGTATTTCCCGGCCCGATGCAAAACGCGCGTCATGTCCTCCTGCGTCAATATAGAGCCGCCCAGCAAAAAAACGGCTGCTGCCGGGCTGGCCGCCGCGGCGCGCACCTCATCCATCGTGCGCACGGCCGCAATGACCCGCTTGTCCTCCAGCGCCGCCATAATCCTCTGTTTCACACTGTTTCCTCCCGCCCGCTTCATTCTCTATCCATTATACAAAACACCGCGCCCATTTGCAAGCAAACGCCGAAAAAAAGCGGAGAGACGCGCTTGTCTCTCC
Organism: uncultured Oscillospiraceae bacterium; assembly: GCA_964406835.1. GTDB lineage: Bacteria > Bacillota > Clostridia > Christensenellales > Aristaeellaceae > Firm-10. The sequence goes on along the minus strand of CAYOTH010000260.1, from coordinate 2,127 downwards.
GCTTAAAAACACTTCAAAAAGCCAATCAGCCGTTTTTCTCAACCCAGGCAATCAGCTCCATGTTGTACCACTCGATCTCGCTGAGATCCTTCGTGGAGAAGCCGCCCTCGCTGTACCAGCTCTTCGCACCAAAGTAGGCCTTGAAGCTCGACTTGGTGAAGGAATAGCCATGACGGGCATAGATCTCGTTGCGGGCATAGGGCCAGAGGCTCTTGTCGATGGCACGGATCTGATCCTTGGTCAGCTTGACCGTCGAGGAATTCGGGAAGATATACTGATCGCTTCCGATGGCCTTAACGGCATCCGGAAGGCTGTCGTAGGCCGTGCTGCTGCTCTCAGGCTTCTTGGTCGCCTCGGGCTTTTTGGTAGCCTCCGGCTTGGCCGTCGCCGACGAAGTGGAAGAAGAGGCAAACTCCTTCTCCATGGCGGCAATCAGCTCCATGTTGTACCACTCCACCGCATTGAGATCCTTCGTGGAGAAGCCGCCCGCCTGATACCAGCTCTTGCTGGCAAAATACTCGGCAAAGGCCTTCTTCTCAAAGACATAGCCATGACGGGCATAGATTTCGTTGCGGGCATAGGGCCAAAGGCTCTTGTCGATGGAGAGCACGTCCTCGCGGGTCAGCTTGGCCGAGGAGGAATTGGCGAAGATATAGCTATCATCGGTGCCAGTCGAAGGCGCATAGGGCGCATCGGACTTATTGAGCGCCTTCAGCGTCGCATTGCCCACCAGGCCGTCCGCCGTCAGGCCAGCCGCCTTCTGGAAGGCCTTGACCGCCTTGGCCGTCTTCTCGCCGAAGATGCCGTCCGCACTCTTGAGATAGCCCAGCTCAACCAGGCGCTTCTGAACCGTGTGCACCGCATCGCCCGTCGCGCCAATGGTCATCGCGCCGGAAGCGGTGTAGCCCGGAACCGGCGTGGCCGTAGCCGTCGGCTTGGCCGTGGCGTTCGTGATCGGCGCAGCCGTGGCATCAGTACCAGGCAGAGGCGTCGCATCCGGGATGGGCGTGGCCAGCGTGGAGGCGTCGTCCGTGCCGCCGGTCACATTGCCCAGCTCGCCGGAGGTGCCGTCGCTGACGAAATCGCCGCTGTAGAGGATCGTCGCCTGATGATCGGCCAACGACACGCTGGTCAGCTTCTTCAGGTTATACTCGTAGATGATCACGCAGTCGTCCAGAATCGCCATGTAGTTGTAGAGATCCGGCTCATAGATCACCAGCGGATTTTCGCCACTCAGATCCGAAAGCACCAGAGACTTTTCGCGGTACACCACCAGGCCGTAGTCGGTCGGACGATAGTTCCAGTCGTACTGGCTGAGCACTTTGATATACTGGTTGGTCTGCACATTGATGCGGTACAGGCAGCCGTCCAGCCACTCCTGCGTATCAGAGGACACGATGTAACTGTCGTTGAGGTTGTGGAAGTAGATGTACTCATCATAAGCCGCCAGCACGCTCGCACCCTGATCAAAGAGCATCATGTTGCTGCTGCCATCCAGCATCATGCTGTACAGCCGTCCGCTCGAACCCTGAACCAGGCTGCCCGGCTGCAGGCGAGACTCCACCTGATAGTCGGCCTGATCGGCCGCCGACTCATAATAGACGATGCCGTCGGCAATGACATAGGTTGTCATTTCGATCTCGGAAACCTGCGTCGCCGTGTTCATCGTCAGGTCGATCGCATTCAGGCGGCCATTCACCAGGCAGTAGAGCTGACCGGCGTACAGGCTGAGCGTGTGCGCGATTTCGCCCTCATTGAACTGAGCCACCACCGTGCGGTTGCCGTCCGAGCTACGCATCATCGCCTGATAGACCGAGCCGTTGTTGCGCAGATAATACACATTGCCATTGGCATCGGAAATCACGTCGTCAATATGTGTGGCCGTATCGATCAGCGTCAGCACGCCGCCCACAGACGGCATCGAATACAGCGACCAGGCACTGTTGACCGGCAGCGCCATGAACAGCTTGTCGCCCGCCTTAGCCGCAAAAGCGCCAAAGCGCGCCTTCACGCCGTTCTCGGCCTGCGCCGCCGGCATGGCAAACACTGCCAGGCACAGCACCAGCGCCAGAACAAGCGCCATGAGCTTCTTAACACATTTCATAGGAAACCCTCCCATAATGCGAT
>CAYOTH010000259.1:0-3520 GCA_964406835.1 uncultured Oscillospiraceae bacterium | reverse complement strand
AGGCAGGGCATAGAACTTGCCGGGGTGCTTGCGGGCCGGCACCAGATAGTCGCGCGCGCCCTCGGGGGAGGAGGCGGTCAGGATGGGGGTGGTGATTTCCAAAAAGCCCTTTTCGGTCATCAGGCGGCGCAGCTCGGCCACAACCTGGCAGCGCAGCACGATGTTGGATTTGACAGCGGGGTTGCGCAGGTCAAGGTAGCGGTACTTCAGGCGCACGTTCTCGTCGGCTTCCTTGGACTGATTGATCTCGAAGGGAAGCTGATTGTGGATGCACTTGCCCAGCACCTCGATCTTCTCGGGGACGATTTCGATTTCGCCGGTGGCCAGTTTGGCGTTCTTGCTGGAGCGCTCGCGCACGACGCCGGTCACGGAGATGGTCGATTCGCAGTTGAGGCCCTTGATGACAGCCATGATCTCGTCATTGTTTTCAACGACCACCTGCGTCGTGCCATAGAAGTCGCGCATAATGACGAAGGCCAGCGTGCTGCCAACTTCGCGGACGTTTTCCATCCAGCCGACGAGAGTGACCGTATTGCCGGCGTCGCTGAGGCGCAGCTCATTGCAGGTATGCGTTCTGGACTGAAACATGATGATATCCTCCTTGGGAGTCTTCTTATTGCTTAGGTGAGAGCGGCTTATTGAGCGTCGCCTTTGAGGGCGTTGATCGCATAGGCGACGATTTCATCGCGGGCGATTTCGCACTCGGTTCCGGCATCCATGTCCTTGGCGCGCACAATGCCCTTTTCCAGCTCGTTTCCGGCCAGCGTGAAGACGAAGCGGGCGTTCAGCTTGCCTGCGTATTTGAACTGGGCCTTAAGCGAGCGGGCCGCGTGATCCAGATCGGCGCGCAGGCCGGCCTCGCGCAGCTCACGCACCAGCTTCATGCCTTCCAGGCGCGCCTCGTCGCCCATCGTGCCGACGAAGACATCGTACAGCACAGGCGCTTCAGGGGCTGCGCCGCAGGCATCCTGTACCATAATCATGCGCTCGACGCCCATGCCGAAGCCGATGCCACAGGTGGCCGGGCCGCCCAACTCCTCGACCAGCCCGTCATAGCGTCCGCCGCCGCAGACGGTCAGCGGACCGTTTTCCGTGTCGGTGATGATTTCAAAAACCGTCTTGGTGTAGTAATCCAGGCCGCGGACGATGCGCGCGTCGATTTCGTATTCGATGCCCAGCGCGCTCAGATAGCTCTTGAGCCTGTCAAAGTGCGTGTGGCAGTCGTCACAGAGGGAATCGAGCATCGCCGGGGCGTCAGTCAGAGCCGGGGAGTCGATTTTGCAGTCGAGAATGCGCAGCGGATTGCGATCAAAGCGCTCGCGGCAGGTTTCGCATAGCGAGGCCAGCTTGGGCTGCAAATAGGCCTTGAGCTTTTCGGTATAGAGTGCGCGGCAATGCGGGCAGCCGATGGAATTGACCGCCAGACGCAGGTTTTTGATGCTGTTTTCGCGCAGAATGTCCATGGCCAGGGCGATGATTTCGGCATCGACGCTGGCATCGCCCGCGCCGAAGACCTCCACGCCGTTCTGGTGGAACTGGCGCAGACGACCGGCCTGAGGCTTTTCATAGCGGAAGGCCGGGCAGGAAACGTAATACATCTTGCAGGGCAGCGGCTCGGCAAAAAGATGCGCCTCAATGAAGGCGCGCGCCGCGCCGGCCGTACCCTCGGGCTTGAGGGTGATGGAGCGGTTGCCCTTGTCGTTGAAGGTGTACATTTCCTTCTGCACGACGTCGGTGGAATCGCCCACGCCGCGCTGGAACAGCTCGGTGTGCTCAAACATGGGCGTGCGGATTTCGCGGTATCCGGCCTTGGCGCAGACACGGCGCATGACCGCTTCGATCGACTGCCAGCGATAGCTGTTGGCGGGCAGCACGTCCTGGGTTCCCTTGGGGGCTTGGGTCAGCATGAGTTATTCAGCTCCTTTTTTCGGATCAGGGCGGTATAAAAAAAGCCTTCGTTCCTATTGTGTAGGGACGAAAAGCCTCGTGGTGCCACCCTGCTTATTGCTCTTTATGCCGCCGTTAACGCCGGGGCGCGCGCCGTCCTCTCGGGCGGAGACTCGGGGGTGTCGTTCAAAAGCCGCACCGCAAACCGCTTTCAGCCTGAGGCGGTTCTCTCTGGGGGAGGCGCAAAAGCCTTTTACTCGTCCCGTCATGGTCTTTTTATAAATCGCTTTCATTATACAATAGGGCGGAAGGCTTTGTCAAGGCGGCAAGCCGGTAAATTTCATGCACAGCTGCTGCAAAGAATATGGTGTAAATATTTGGTTAATAATGTCATATTTCTCTTGCACAATGGCGGGCATGGCAGTATACTAAGAGATGTAAAATAGCGTGCTTCGTCAGGCAGGCTGGAATTCAAAAGAAGGAGGTTTCGGATATGACGATCAAGTTTTCTTACAGCAATGCAACCAAGGGAAATAGTCTGTCCATCCGAAGGCTCCGTATTCATGCAGAGGCGTTTGTTTGATTCGCCCCCTGTTGGGTTTGGTGTCGCATAGCGAGCTGTGGGATGGAAAATGTCCTGCGGCTCTTTTTGTATGCCTTGAGGGCGCTTTCGAGCAAGGGTTTTTCGGGCATTTTTAGCGAGTAATCCGCCGCTTGGCGCGAAAGAGTGTTTTTTTCTGATGCGTGGGCTTTTTGTCATAAGGCGCTGCCGATCTGCGTCCGGTAGCGGTTTGAGGCAGGGAGCTTTCTGCTTCGCATAGGAATCATCGCTCTGGACAAAAAGAGGCGATTACATAAAATAATGGAGGGTCTTATGAAAAAGAGAAGGATCAACATGATCAAGACGTTTCTTTCGGGAAACGCAGCGCGCTATTTCGGTTCGATTGGCGCAGTCGTGATCAACGTGGCCATCAGCTTTCTGACGCCGCTCGTGTTGGCCGAGACCATTGACGCCGTCATTGGGCAAAAGCGTCCTCTGGCCATACCGGGCATACTGGGCCGGTGGGTCGAGCAGCTGGGCGGGCGCGAGTTTCTGGTGCGCAATCTGTGGATCATGGGCCTGGCCATGCTCCTGCTCAGCATTGTGGGCGGCGCGTTCCAGTTTTTGCGTGGCAAATGGATGGCCGAGGCATCCGAATCGATTGCCAAGACCATGCGCGATAAGCTCTATCGCCATTTGCAGACGCTGCCCTTTGACTATCACGTCAAGGCGGAAACCGGCGATCTGATTCAGCGCTGTACCAGCGACGTGGAGACTATCCGGCGCTTTTTAAGCTCTCAGGTGATTGAAATGTTCCGCTCCGTGCTGATGATTATCGTGGCGTTGGTGATTATGCTGCGCATGAATACGATAATGACGCTGACCAGCATGGTGCTGATTCCGCCGCTGTTTGCCTTTGCCTTTCTGTATTTCAAATGGGTTGTCAAGTTCTTCCGCCGGGCCGACGAGGCTGAGGGCCGCATGAGCGCGGTGCTTCAGGAAAATTTGACCGGCGTGCGCGTGGTGCGCGCCTTCGGACGCGAGCACTATGAAGTCGAGAAGTTCGAAAAGGTCAACAATGCGCTGCATGAT
>CAYOTH010000258.1:0-3526 GCA_964406835.1 uncultured Oscillospiraceae bacterium | reverse complement strand
GCAGATCCACTTGGGCTGAAGCATGGAGACGGCGTTTCTCAGCGCCATGGGCAGTGCGACGTGATAGAACCGCCTGATGTGCGGCAGCGTCTTGAGGCAGTTGATGTAGTCAATCGTGTGGGCATACTGCGCCTCAAAATCGATATACAAAACATCATAATGGCGATGAAGCCGTGCAGCCACCTGCTCGGCCAGCTGAACCATCACGCCCGAATCCTTGCCGCCCGACACAGCGAAATACACATTGTCAAAGCGCTCAAAGATAAAATTCAGGCGGTCGTAAGCCGCCTCCAGCACATTCCGGCTTTCGTATACTTTCGGCATAGACGTATTTCCTTTTTTGATGCGTTCATTTGGGCGGCTCGCCTGCGCAATCCTCTCGGTTCAATTCCCGGCGCAGCGTGCTCACCAGCTTTTCCTTGTTCCAGACGGAGCGCAGAATCTGCATGTCCACCGTATCGGCAGCAACCAGGCTCACCACGATCAGCTCCCCGCCGCCCAGCGCGCCCTGACACTGCTTTTCCTTTTCATGGCGCGCCTTCCAGTTCCAGTCGCTGCTGTAGTAGACGATCACCTCGGCCGCGAGGCGCGCCGTCTCCCATTCGTCGGCCTGAAGGCTCATGACAGTGTAATCGTGCTCAGGCCCCTCCAGCGCATAATGCCCCACCCGCGCGCGGCCAAACAGCCCTTCAAGGTGCCTTTCGACCGTCTCGCACTCAAAGCGATAAAAGCAGAGAATCAGCGTGCGCCGCCGGGGATAGGCCGCAAGCACCTCATCCAGCGCCCGCAGGCGGGGATCCTGCTCATCCCACGCAAAAAACGGCTCGGATTCCAGCGGATAATCATTGATGATGCGCCGCCCGCAGGTCACCTGACGGCAGGCCAGCAGCATCCGGTAAACGCCCATGCTCGAACCGGCCGCCTTCCACATAAAGCGCTCGGACACCTCGCGGTAGTGCGCCATCAAGTCGGGCGGCAGGCGAAACTGCCAGACATACTCGCGCCGCCGCGCCGTGGACTGAACATCCTCGCGCAAAAGCTGGACGCTGTAGGGCGCAATGGCGCGCGCCAGATAGGCCATGCCCCGGCTTTCGCCCTGCCGAACATGATTGACGCAGAAGGCCCAATAGGTGCGGTAGCCCAGTATGCGCCAGTCCAGCGCATACCACTGAGAGAACATATCCGAAGCGCGCCGCGTCAAAGGCACGTCGCTGACCAGCAACCGATAGCGGCAGTATCCACTCAGCTCGATCACGCGCCGGGTCCGCAGCGTCTCCGGGTTTTTGATGAGCAGACCGTTATCGATCACCAGCATGACGCGCCCATCCTGGCATTCGTTCAGCAATTCCAGAAACAGACTGAGGTTATGCGAAAGACTTTCGATGCCGCAGACGTGAATAAACGTCTCGTAATCACCCAGATAGCGATGCACGCCGTTTTGAATCAGCCCTTCGCGCCGGTGCGTACACAGCCAGAGCGCAGCGTCAATTTTTCCACGCTCAAAGCGATCGCCCACCAGCGCGGAAACGGTGCGCATTTTGCCCTCCTGCCGCTCCACATACAGCGCCCCGACGCGCAGATTCCTCAGCTTTTCGACGGCGCAGGCCTGCATCGGATGCAGTGGTTCAATCATCCTCATCCTTTAAATCATCTGGCACAACAATGTCGCGTGCCAGCATCTGCTTAAACATATCCCGGGGATTGGGCTGATCGTCCCGCCGCCGGACACGCGGCCGATAGACTGTGGCCGTGCTCAGCGCCTGATGCCAGGTTTCAATGCGGCGCGCCGCCTCCTCCGTCATAGAAAAGCCGTATAGCCGAATCAAATCCTCCAGCCGATCGGCATAAATGATAGGCATCTCGACATATTTTCCGTTCCAGCGCCCGCCGGCCATGCAGATATAGCGGTGCAGCGCCGAATCGCGCGGATACGTCAGGCGCAGAACGTCGGATCGCTCCGTCTCCCGGATCCAGTATCGTTTTTCCTTTTCATAATCGCCGGAGAGAATGAGGCGGCGAACCGCATCCTCCTCAAGCGTCAGCGTATAGCCTGCCGCCAGTAGCGCTTCCCCGGCCTCGGCCGCGCGTGACATGATGCCCCCGGCACACTCGTCCACCCGGCGGGCGTAGCGCCCTTCTCGTTCGGCATAGCCCAGCGGACGAAGCACGTCGGTTTCCGGCGCGCAGCAAATCAGAATCCGCCCCTGATCGGAATGTCGCACGGCCCGCTCGATGAAAATTTCGGCATGGCCTATGCGCTCGCGTCCCTCCGGCTGCAAGATGATCGGCGCCTTACGGGGCGTTTCCTCCGCCTCAAGCAGGCCGTGCTCCGCGCCATAGCGCCAGATAAACCAGGGCTTCGTCAAAGAAGGGGCGTTTTCCTGCCACCAGGCCGCCTCACTTTGGTTTGAAAGTACATGACTCATATAGTCCGCCGCCCACAGGGCATCGCAGCCAAACTGCGCGCAGGACGCCGCGACTTCGTCAAAGCGCGCTGTAAAAGCCGTACGCACCTGCCGCGCCGCCTCATCGCAAAGCGGAATCTTCCTTTGCGCGCGCATGATCCGAAGCCCCAGCACAGCGGCTCGCAGCCAGATCATCCTTTCACCCTCCAACGAACCCTAAGACAACCATTAAAAAAACGTTTGTGTTCATTTTAACGCGTTCAGGGCGCGTTTGTCAATGAATATTCTGTTGCTTTCTCAAGGCGTCAGGATGGATATTGCCTTTGCGAAGCCGCCACGGCATTGCTTCTATTCTCATCAGCATATCGTTCGTGTTTATTTGGGCCACCCTCCCCAACGCCGGGGGATTATCCGTTTCATAACGGCGATTTCGCATGATTTTACGAACATTATTTGAAAACGTCATGTTTTTCATCGCTAATTTTCTTGACGTCCCGTTCCGAGGATGCTATAATAGAAATATCGGCGGGATTTTTCGTGCCGATTGTTCGCCCATCTCCTTTCGACGTGCGCCGGCTATTGGGCGCGGGAGCAAACTTATGAGCAGTATTCACGACGAATGCGGCGTTTTTGGCGTTTACAGCCCCAGCGTGTGCGACATTGCGCCGCTGTGCTATCACGGCCTTTTCGCCCTTCAGCATCGCGGCCAGGAAAGCGCAGGCATCGCCGTCAATGAAAACGGATTGATGCGTTGCCACAAAGACGCCGGCCTGGTCAACGACGTTTTCACGCCCGAACGCATCAAATCTCTGGGTGAAGGCAATCTGGCCGTCGCCCATGTCCGCTACGGCACGACCGGCCTCAATCCCAGCCAGAACGCCCAGCCCATCGTGGTCAATCACGTCAAGGGCCTGATGTCGCTGGCTCACAACGGCGCGCTGACCAACGCGGGCAAGCTGCGCGAGGAGCTGGAACTGGCGGGCGCCATCTTCCACATGACCAGCGACTCGGAAATCATCACCCATTGCATCATCCGCGAGCGCCTGAAGACCAACTCGATCGAAGAGGCCGTCAGCCACGCCATGGAACGCCTGGAGGGTGCTTATTCTCTGGTCATCATG
>CAYOTH010000257.1:672-3532 GCA_964406835.1 uncultured Oscillospiraceae bacterium | reverse complement strand
GGCGCCTGCCTGGGCACCTCGACCGTGACCACCTTCGTTGAGTCCTCTACCGGCATTTCCGAGGGCGGCCGTACCGGCCTGACCAGCGTTGTCGTTGGTATTCTCTTCCTGCTGAGCATCTTCCTGGCACCCATCGCCGGCATCATCCCGACTCAGGCGACCGCTCCGGCTCTGATCATTGTCGGTATGCTGATGATCGGCAACGCCGCCAAGATCGACTGGCTGGATGTTGAAGTGGCTCTGCCCTGCTTCCTGACTATTGCCATCATGCCCTTTGCCTATTCGATTTCCGATGGCATTGGCTTTGGCTTCATCAGCTATGTGCTGATCAAGCTCTTCCGCGGCAAGGCCAAGGAGGTTCCGGCGCTGATGTACGTCCTCAGCGCGCTCTTTATCGCCATGTATGTGCTCTCTGGCCTGCCCGCTGAGCCGGCTGCTGCCGATGCGCCCGAGGCCATCGTGGAGACGCTCGATCAGGAAGCGGATGCTCAGGACGAGATGCCCGATATTGAGGAATAAGCTTTCATAGGTTTTCTTGAATGGGGGAGCGTCCGCAAGGGCGCTTGCCCCATATCGCATTTATAAAAAGGAGTGAACAAAAAATGTATCATGAGATGAAAATTGCCGGGCTGACCCGCCGTTTGCCGCTGTGCCGTGTGTCTGATACGCTCTACATCGGCGCGTTCGTTATTTTCGGCGATGTCGAACTGACCTGCGCCTGCGCTTCGGAGCTTATCAAAATCGCGCCCGAGCACGACGTCATTGTGACCGCCGAATCCAAGGGCATTCCGCTGGCCTATGAAATGGCGCGTCAGGAGGGCGTTAATCGCTATATCATCGCCCGCAAAGCGCCCAAACTCTATATGAAAAACGTCTTCCAGACGGAGGTCAATTCCATCACCACGGCCAAGACGCAGGTGCTTTGCCTGGATGGCGACGACGCTGAGTATCTGCGCGGCAAGCGTGTGCTGATCGTTGACGACGTTATCAGCACCGGTGATTCGCTGCTGGCTGTCGAAAAGCTGGTTACCCGTGCGGGCGGCGATATCGTTGGCAAGATGGCCATTCTGGCCGAGGGCGATGCTCAGCTGCGCAAGGACATTCTCTATCTGGAGCAGCTGCCCCTGTTTAACCCCGACGGCACCATTAAGGACTAATGCTTTCAAAGGCCCGGCTTTATGCGCCGGGTCTTCTTTTATGGACGCTTGCCGGGCGGAAAGGCGCGATCACACGGTTCTGGTCTCCGCGCATCAGCCGGATTTTCGGGACTTTCCGGTTTTAATTGGAGCTGACAAAATACTCTGAATTGAAAGCGATAGGCGATGATTCAGTCGCGGCTTTGTTCAAAGCACGGGGGCTTGCATAAGAAGCGACAACGCCTTGAGGTGATTGCTGGGTTCGAGGATGAACGAACTTTTCGTTGGAGTGGAGGATTTGGACAGCGTTTGCTTGACGTACTGGGGCCCTAACGAATAGCCTGCTGGATGCAAAAAAATCGTTATCGTATTACATATAAAGAAAAGTGATCTCAGAGAGTTGTTCGCTGTTTTTGCCTGCATAGTGCTGCCAGGCTTTCGGCTTATGACATTTCGATTTATGAGTAAACTTGAAGCGGGAAACGACTTGAATCAGATTGCTATGTGGCGGACGATAAGGAAAATGGCGAAAAGCGGGCAGATGAGATTAACAAAAGGCATGCTTGGCGCAAAGCCTCCTTTCGGCGATGGAAGGATGCGATGATTAATACTATTTGAGAATAGTATAAAAGTTCCAGATCAAATTATTCTACATATTCCACTTTATACTCCGGAAATGAACCCGATTGAACAAATCTGGCATGAATTGTGTACCAAGGACTTTCGTAACGAAGTGTTTGCAACATTGGAAAAGATGGTTGACCGCGTCGGTGAGACAATCAGCCATCTGTCCAATGATACGGTTATGGGCGTTACTCAGCGCGATTTGATAAGGTCTATTTTTCATTGAGATTAGTATAAACATACAAAAAGCGAGTCAGGCGCTAAAGCTTGACTCGCTTTTTTATGTATTGAGGATGCTTTTGTGAGCTTAGCGCTCGATGCCGGTGACGGTGTTGTCGCCCATGACGACGACGAAAGGCTGTCCCTTGCCGGAACGCATTTCGATTTTGATTGCTTCGGTGTCAACCGGCGTGCGTGTGCCGTCCTTTTGAACGATACTGAAGGTGAACGGTTCGTGGACGCTGAAGGCGGCGACGATTTCCTTGCCGTTGGCGCCGTTTTTAAGCAGATTCATGGCGCGAACGCCCTTGCCGGCGCGGGCCTGCCATTCAAATTCAACCATCAGGCAGCGCTTCAGGTAGCCCTGATCGCTGAGAAGCACCAATTCGCCCACATCGCTTCCGGGCAGAGCGGCGAGGATGTGATCCTCCGCCGCCAGCAGCATTCCCTTGATGCCGGCCGAAACACGGCCAATGGCCGCAATTTCGCCGATCGGGAAGTGAATGACCATGCCGGCGCGGCTGACGAGCATGAGCGATTTCGTCTCGGCATTGACCGGCAGTATGGTCAGAAGGCGGTCTCCAGGCTTGAGGTTGATGGCGGTGAATTTGGGCTTGCGCACGCCGTATTCCGAGAAGGCAGTGCGCTTGATCAGGCCGTTTTCCGTGATGAACATCAGATCATCCGGCCAGTTGCCGTCGGGCGTGACGCAGAAGATTTCGACGATCTTTTCTCCGGCGCTCAATCCCTGCAAGACGCCGCCCGGGGCCATGCCGCGGTCCTTCAGGCGGCATTCGGGAATCTGGGAGACCAGCAGCGGATAACAGTTGCCCTGATCGGTGAAGAAGAGCAGCTTTTGGTCGGTCTGCGTGCTGAAGAGG
>CAYOTH010000257.1:0-662 GCA_964406835.1 uncultured Oscillospiraceae bacterium | reverse complement strand
ATGGGCGGCTCGCTGTCAGTTTCGGCCGTGAGCTGGCGCTCGTAATTCTTGGGCAAAAGGCGCTTGAGGAAACCAGCGTGATTGTAGATGACGACGGCCTCTTCGGCGACGGGCGCTTCCGGCTCAATGACGATTTCGTGCTTTTTGGCGTCCTCAATGCTGGTGCGGCGCGGGCTGTTATAGCGTTCGCGCAATTCAAGCAGCTCGTTTTTGATGACGTCCATCAGCTTTTTCTCGCTTTTAAGAATGCCTTGCAGCTTGCGGATGAGCTTTTGCAGCTCGGCATATTCCTGGCGCAGCGAGAGAATCTCGAGGTTGGTCAGCCGCTGCAGGCGCATATCCAAAATGGCCTGCGCCTGAATTTCGCTCAGATTAAAGGACTGTATGAGGGCGGTGCGCGCCTCTTTGGGATTCTTGCTGGAGCGAATGAGGCGGATAACCTCGTCGAGGTTGTCTACGGCGATGATGAGGCCTTCGAGGATATGTGCGCGGTTGAGCGCCTGGTTGAGGTCATACTGCGTGCGGCGGGTCACGACGTTTTTCTGGTGCTGGATAAAATAGCCGATGATCGCCTTGAGCCCCAGCTGGCGCGGCTTGCCATCGGCAATGCAGACCATGTTGACGCCGAATGTCACCTGTAAATCGGAGTATTTGTACAGATA
>CAYOTH010000256.1:0-3536 GCA_964406835.1 uncultured Oscillospiraceae bacterium | reverse complement strand
GGAACCGTGGCGCATGGTCTGCAATGCCGATTATCAGGCGGATTTCTATCCGCCCAAGCAGCACGTGCGCATCGATCCCTACGACAACCAGTGCGGCGAAGTGGAAACGCAGACGCGCGGCCTGACCGGCTTTGAATGTGACTGCGAATATGACTTAATCGAGCTGAGCGAAAAGCCCTGACGAAAATCTTATACAGAGCCGTTGGTTTTGTCCTTTGACGGGCAAAGCGAACGGCTCTGTTTTTTGCTGGTCATGTTCCGGCTGTTCGTCCTGTTTGCGATTGTCCAAACAAGGGCGATTTTCCGCTTTAGATGCCTTCGTAAAAAGCATAGTTTCGTGGGTTAAACACTGGTGCTTTCGAGGTGTTTGGCACCGTGCTGATCAAAAAATTGCAGAAAAAGAATCTCCAATGCCTGTTTTTTTATGGGCAATCATACCGTTTTGTCTCGAAAAAGGATGCATGGCTGTTCAGCGAGATTTTTTCAGCGAGTCGAATGAGAAATATCTTTTAGTAAAGGCTTTGGAACCTTCTTGTCAGGCGTTATAAAGTGTGCTATACTGGGTGTGCCTTTTAAATACAGACAAAGGAAGGAAAGAGACCATGAAGCATTTGCATGTTGATTTTAACCGAACGCTCGGTGCGATGAAACCGGTCAACGGCGTCAACAACGGCCCTCTGACCAAGAACTTTACGCAGGATGCGCGGCCTTACTTTAAAGAGGCGGGCATTCCGTTTTCGCGCCTGCACGACACGGAATATCCCTACGGCTCGGGCGAATTTGTCGATGTTCACTGCCTGTTTAAAAACTTTAATTGTGATGAAAACGATCCCGCCAACTATAATTTTACGCTGACCGACGAATACCTCAAGGCGATTGACGAATGCGGTACGAAGATCATCTATCGCCTCGGTACGACGATTGAGCATCAGCCGGTCAAGGTTCATATTGTGCCGCCGACCGATTATTTGAAATGGGCGCGGATCTGCGAGCACATCATTCGCCATTATAATGAAGGCTGGGCGAACGGCCTGCATTTGGGCATTGAATATTGGGAAATCTGGAATGAGCCGGATGGCGCTCCGAACTGGACGGGAACGCCAGAGGAATATTGCCGCTTCTATATTACGGTGGCGACTTATCTGAAGGAAAAGTTCCCGAATCTCAAATTTGGCGGGCCGACGTGCAGCTGGGTTTATGGCGAATTTGCCGAAATGTTTTTGCAGGAAATTGCCAAGAACCCCCATGCGCCGCTGGATTTTTTCTCCTGGCATACCTATCCGAAAACGCCCCGGGACGGCGTGAAATCGACGCAGCATGTTGACGAGCTGCTGAAAAAATACGGCTTTGATCAGACGGAAAACATTTGCGACGAGTGGAACTATGTGCGTGATTGGAACGATATCCCTCAGGCTCATGCCGTGATTGGCGATGCGCGCGGCGCGGCCTTTAATGCAGGCGTTCTGTGCGCGCTGCAATCCTCGCCCTGCGACATTGCGACCTATTACGATGCGCAGCTGAGCTTGTGTGGATGGGATGGCCTCTTTGCGCCGACAAAGGAAACACGCCATGCGCATGACGGCTTTGTCGAGCTGAAAAAGGGCTACTATGCCTTCAAGGCGTTTGCTGAATTGCGCCGCCTGGGTACGCAGGCCTGGGCGCAGATCGAAGAGGGCAATGTCTTCGTCTGCGCGGCGACGGGCGAGCACAACGCCATCATGCTGGCAAACTTCAGCGATACCGACTGCGCGGTTGAGCGCATCCGGCTGCACATTGATGGCGGTGCCGAGAAGCCGATGGCGCGTTACAAGCTGGACAAGGCGCATAATCTTGAAAAGTGCGGCGAAGTGAACAATGGCGATCTGATCACCATGGGCCGCTATAGCGTCGTGCTGCTCAAAGACGAATAAAAAGTTTACGCCCCGCTCTTTTCCACATGGTTGGGAAAGGGCGGGGCATTGCCGTTATAAAAGTGTGTTTATCGAAGATCTTTGCCCAGCCAATAGCGATTAAGCGGCTTGTAGAGCAGGAAGGCGGCAGCTTCCGTGATAATCAGCTCGCCCAGCATATACGAGCCGTTGTAGGCCAGCGACCAGATCGGCGCGGCCCAGCCCAGCTCGTTGGGCCACAGAAGTTCCCAGATCATCCAGCCGGAGGCGAAATGGCAGAGGAAGCGGATGAAAAACGTCACAAAAATACCGACAAGCAGGGAAGTCCGGCGGTTGGAAATCAGGCCGTTGAAGAGGGCGCTGAAGCCGATGGCCGTAAAGGGCAGGGTATAATCCAGCAGGATAATACCCACGGCCATGAGAAAGCTGGAAGCATAATAGACATTATTCATGCCCATGACGAGCTGAAGAAGGCTGTAGACAAAGGCGGTAAAGACGCCCCATTTTGTGCCGTAGCGATGGGCGATGAAGACCAAAGGCAGCATGGAGCAGACGGTTATGCTGCCGCCCAGCGCCCACGGCCCCTGAAAAGAAATCAGGCTCAGCAGTAGCGCGACAGCCAGCATGATGGCGCTTTCGACCAAACGTTTCGTTTTGAGATTCATGAAAACATTCTCCCTTCGAATAGAGATCAAAGGCCGCTGGAAGGGAATATCCTCCATAAAGAAAACCGCATACGGCCAAACGACCGAAT
Source organism: uncultured Oscillospiraceae bacterium (assembly GCA_964406835.1). Classification (GTDB taxonomy): domain Bacteria; phylum Bacillota; class Clostridia; order Christensenellales; family Aristaeellaceae; genus Firm-10. The sequence goes on along the minus strand of CAYOTH010000256.1, from coordinate 893 downwards.
GCGGGAAACGAAACGGGATTGCGCACCAGCATGCATCATGCACAAGACCCTTTTCCGCTTCCCTACGGTGGGATTATCCACAACAGGTTCCAAGGGACTGACGCACATCTTAGCGCGTCGATCTCAGCAATAAGCGCCCCCAGCGGTATTTGATTGTATGCTCATTATAGCGGCGAGATGGGGCGGCGTCAAGAAAACATTGCGTAAATCGTTCGGGGACGCGCGAGAGGGGGAACAAGTTGCGAAAAAGCACGTCTAAAAGGGCATAATATGGATGAAATTGTCGAGTGGCAAGGCGATTTTACACAGCGATTTTTAATGAATACTGGATGCAGCTCACAAATCTATGCCACAATTCCCGAGTTTGACTTTGGAAAGAGGCAACGTTAAAAGCGTGCAACGAAATGACGTGCATTTCCGTATGGGTGTTTTGAGGTACTAATTTACAATCAGATAGACGATGTGCCCAAAAAACGGCCAAATTCTGGAAAACGACGGTTTTGAAAAACGCAGGCCAAAAAAGTCAATATCTAAAACGGCCAAATATGAAACGAACTATTTTGTATGATTGTCCACTGGATTTTTCCTGTATAAACAGATATAATAAGGGTACAGCGGTTGGATGCCGCATCAATTGTTTGGATTCATTTATATGAGGAGGAATCTTTCAATGGCAAGCGTATCTCTGCAGCACATCTATAAGATCTATACCGGTGGCGTCACGGCTGTCAGCGACTTCACCCTGAACATCGAGGACAAGGAGTTCATCGTTCTGGTTGGCCCCTCTGGCTGCGGTAAGTCCACCACCCTGCGCATGGTCGCTGGTCTGGAAGAGATCTCTGAAGGCGAACTGTTCATCGGCGACAAGTTGGTTAACGACGTCGCTCCCAAGG
>CAYOTH010000255.1:0-3578 GCA_964406835.1 uncultured Oscillospiraceae bacterium | reverse complement strand
GTGATGGACTGCGGGGGCGAGATTGGCGATGCGGCGAAATACAACCGGCGGCTCAGCCTTCGCAAGGGTCTGCGCGATATGGGCACGGCGCAGATCATCATGCCCGAAAACTATATCGCCATGTTCGATGCGCCGCAGGCTGCGGAGGCTCGAAAAATCGTGGAACGGGCGGAGCCGTCGATTCGGCAGGCGATTTTGCGTCTTCAGGCGGGAGAGCCGTTTGCCCAGCCGCGAGCAAGGCTTGTCGATTCCCTTTTGAGCGGCCCGGTCAACCCGATTTTCTATCGATTTTTCGTGAAGGCCGACGTGTTCACGGCAGGAAGCGGCTGCATCGGCTGCGGACGGTGCGCCGAGATATGCCCGCTGAACAACATTCGGCTTCAGGATGGAAGGCCGGTGTGGGGAAGCCGGTGCACGCATTGCATGGCATGCATCTGCCATTGCCCGACGGAGGCCGTTGAATACGGCAAAAAGAGCATCGGAAAGCCGCGCTATCGCTTTGACAGGCTTTGAAATCGACACGGGACGGCGTTTGTGTCGTTCCGTTTTGCCTTTTTCATCGGTATAATAGGCTCATCAAATGAAGGAGGCAGTAAGCCATGAACACAGACAAGCTTTATGCAGAGCAGATTGCAAACGAATACGCACCCAAGGACACCTCGAAGGTTGTCGCCCTTCGCAAGCTGGACGCAAAGGCCAAGATGCCCGCCAACGTTTTCACCTATACCGTCGGCATTGCTTCCGCGCTCATCTTCGGCACCGGCATGTGCCTTTCGATGGGACAGATCGGCGGCGGAACGACCACATCCTTCGTGCTGGGAATCATCGTCGGCCTGCTCGGAATGGCCGGCATGGGCGTGAACTACCCGATTTACAAGCGCATGCTTGAAAAGGGCAAGCGGAAATACGCCTTCGAAATCATGGAGCTTGCAAAGGAAATCAGCGAGAGCTAAGCCATGAAGTGCATGTCTGCGAGACTGAAGCGGCTTTTGTATCCGCCGAAATGGGCGCGTCTTCTGGTTTCGCCCATCGTGTTTGCGGCGCTTGCATTCGTCCTGTACTCCGGGCGAAACGACAGCGTGCCGGCGTACCTTCTCTATGGTATGTCGGCATACTGTCTTGTCGTTTGCCTTTTGCCCATGCCCAAGCAGGTGCGCAGCGCAAGGGAGGCGGCCGTGCAGCGCATTCGGCGCACGGCGTTCGGCGACCGATATCTAAGCGACCCTGTTTTTCGCGGCGGGGTCAGCCTGTGGCAGGGCATGCTCGCGAACCTTTTATACGTAGCGTTCCGCACGGTGGTGGGCATTCGCCATGCGTCGGTGTGGAGCTTTTCCGTGGCGGCCTATTATCTGGCGCTGGCGATTCTGCGCCTGTCGCTGATTCTTGGCTATCGCCATAGAGCCGAAATCGATGAGTTGCGCTGTTATCGAAGAACCGCGTGGCTGCTGCTTTTGCTGATGCTTCCGATGGGCGGCATGATTGTGCTGATGGTGCGGACAAATGCCGGATATTCCTACCCGGGGTACGTAATCTATCTGTCGGCGGCGTACACCTTTTACACGGTGACTGAAGCAGCGGTTCGGCTTGTGCGGCTTCGCAGGCTGGGCAGCCCGATTCTGTCTGCGGCAAAGGCCGTGAGCCTGATTGCCGCGCTGATGTCGGTTCTCGGCCTGCAAACGGCGATGATCGCGCAGTTTTCCGTTCGGGGCGACGGCTTCCGCAAAACGATGAATGCCATAACCGGCGGCACCGTGTGGCTGTGCGTGATGCTGACGGCTGCCTGCATGCTGCGCAAATGCGCAAAACGGAGGGAGGAGGGAAAGGCGCTTGAATCGATCCGAAAGTAAATACTTTGCCACCGCCGCCCGAATGGACGAGGCGTTTTTGGAGCTGATTGAGAAAAAGGATTTTGCCTACATCACGGTGAAGGAAATCTGCGAAAGGGCGGGCGTGAATCGCTCCACCTTCTATTTGCATTACGAAACGGTGGGCGACCTTCTGGCGGAAAGCACCCGATATATCATCGATCAGTTCGTGGCGTATATGCCCCACGACACGCAGGAATTCGTAAAAAGCCTTCCCAATCGGCCGATTGAGGAATTATACCTGATTACGCCGGAGTATCTTGTTCCCTATCTTTCCTGTGTCAGGGAGCACCGGCGCATTTTCCGCATTTCGCTGGAGAAGGCTTCCGTTCTGCAGCTGGACGACGCCTACAGGGAGCTGAACCGCCACGTGCTGACGCCGATTTTGAATCGCTTTCAGGTGTCGCCCGACGAGCAGCGGTATCTGATGCCGTTTTACCTGAACGGCCTGATGGGAATTCTCAGAGAATGGCTGAAGGATGACTGCCGGGACAGCATCGACTATATTGCTTCGATGATTCAAAGATGTGTTCGGCGAAGAGCGTGAAAACGCGATTCCTTTTTTCGGCGCGCCGAATGTGCTTTTCCAAAACGCGCATCTGTGGTATAATAAAGGAAAATACGCTGCGGCATGGCGGCGCTTGGGCGGCGGCATGCGGGAAGGACGGGCGCCATGTTTGTACATCTTCACATGCACACCGAATACAGCCTGCTGGACGGCGCGAACCGCATCGGCGACCTGCTCGACCGCGTTCAGGCGCTGGGCATGGACGCCTGCGCCATTACCGACCACGGCGTAATGTACGGCGTGGTGGACTTTTATCAGCAGGCGCTCAAGCGCGGCATTCATCCGGTGATTGGCTGCGAGGTGTACGTATGCCCGAGCATGGACGACAAGTCCAGCGCCGCGCGCGAGTACAGCCATTTGGTTTTGCTGTGCGAAACGCAGGAGGGCTATCGAAACCTGATTAAGCTGGTGAGCGAGGGCTTCACGCGGGGCTTTTATTACAAGCCGCGCGTGGATTACGATGCGCTGCGCCGCTACTCCGGCGGGCTGATTGCGCTGTCGGCGTGCCTGTCTGGCGACATTCCAAAGGCGCTGCTCGAGGGGCGTCCGGCGTTGGCGGCGGAGCGGGCGCGCATGTATCTGGAGATTTTTGGGAAGGATCATTTTTATATCGAGCTTCAGGATCACGGCCTTGCAGAGCAGAAGCAGGTGCTGCCGGGGCTGATTCGGCTGGCGAACGAAATGGATATTCCCCTTGTGTGCACCAACGACTGCCACTACCTTACGCAGGAGGACAGCCGCGCGCAGGAGATTTTGATGTGCATTCAAACCGGCAAGACGCTTTCGGACGAGAACCGCATGCGCATGAACACCGACCAGATGTACATCAAAAGCGAAGCGGAAATGCTGCGCGCGTTCCCGGAATTTCAGGATGCACTCGACCGCACGCACGAAATCGCCATGCGCTGCCATGTGGAGTTCGATTTCAAAACCAAGCATTTGCCCAGCTATCCGCTGCCGGAGGGCGAAACGGCGAAGGGCATGCTGCGCCGCCTGTGCGGCGAGGGGCTTCTGCGCAAATACGGCGCCGACCGCGCCGACGCGCGCGAGCGGCTGGAGTACGAGCTGAGCGTCATCGAGAAGATGGGCTATGTGGACTACTTCCTGATCGTGTGGGATTTCATCAACTATGCCCGCTCGCACGG
>CAYOTH010000254.1:0-3585 GCA_964406835.1 uncultured Oscillospiraceae bacterium | reverse complement strand
CGCATAAGAAGACGCATTGCGAGGTCGCATTGTGGATTCTTTGACAGGCTGAGCCTGTTCCTCTTGGAGCAGGCCTTTTTTTTGATGGCAGCCGAACAGGCGTTATAAATCCCCCAGTGCAACTGAACGTCATGAAAAATGGCTTTAGCCCCAGTTATGAACTTTCATCGTCGTTGGGGCTTCAGGGAGAAACAGCAAGTTATTGGTATTGTATAAGAGGGAATAGGATCTTGCGTGAATTCCCGGGGAGGGGGATTGGCGAAGCAACGAGTGTGATTGGACAGGGCTATGTGTGGCAGAAATTCGTCCGCTTAAATAATACTTAGCATGCTAACCGTCTTGACGGGACGCATAGGCTGTGATAAAATAGTTAGCGTGCTAACTGTTAAGAAAAATGAAGGGGAGACAGCGGAAGGGAGGATGTTATGAGTACGGACAGGCCGGAGCGGGTTCATGTCGTGATGGATATGCTGATGCGCATGAATCGGGCGCACCACCGGGTGGTGGAGCGTACCCTCAGCCGGACGGACATGCACGGCGGGCAGCATCGTATGCTGATGGCGCTTGCGCGCAGCGGACGGCTGGACACGCAGAAGGAGCTGGCTCGGAATATGGATATTTCTCCGGCGACGGCGGCGAATATGCTCAAGAAGCTGGAAAAGGGCGGCTATATCCTCAGGCGCGCAGGTGATGCCGACGGCCGCTGCAACGAGGTGGAAATCACCGCGCGCGGCCAGGAAGTCATCGAGCAGACGCGGCGTCTGTTTGCGGGCATTGAGCAGCGCATGTTCGAGGGGCTTGAGGCTGAGGAAATCGAGGCGCTGAGCCGGATGATCGGCCGCGTGACCGTCAATCTGCGCGCCATGGAAGAGGAAGAAGAGGCGGATGCAAAGGCCGCCTTGCTTCAGGAAGAATGAAAGGATGTGTTGAAGGCTTGAAGAGATGGATGAAATATATAAAGCCGTACTGGCGCTATTTTGTGTTCGGGCCGCTGTGCATGATCGTCGAGGTGGTGGGCGAGGTTGTTTTGCCCAAGCTGTATGCGGTGATCGTCAACAACGGCGTTGAGCTGGGCCGCGGCCCCGGCTACATTGCGGCGGCGGCGGCGTTTATGATTGTGACGTCGCTTTTGATGATGGCCGGCGGCGTGGGCGGCGCGTATTTCGGCGCGAAGGCCTCGGTCAATTTCGCTTCGGATCTGCGCCGGGATGTGTTTGCCAAGGTGCAGTCGTTCTCCTTTGCCAACATCGATCATTTCCAGACCGGTTCGCTGATTACGCGTATGACCAACGACGTGACGCAGTTGCAGAACTTTGTCAATATGCTTCTACGCATGGCGCTGCGTTCCCCGGGCATGCTGATCGGCGCGCTGATTATGGCCATTTCGCTCAACGCCCGGCTGGCTCTGGTGCTGGCCGTCTCCATTCCGGTGATGCTGGTGGTGCTTTCCTTCTTTATTACGAAGGGCTTCCCGATGTTCAAGGTCATGCAGACGCGCATTGACGCGCTCAACTCGACCATTGAGGAGAACCTCACCAACGTGCGCGTGGTCAAGTCCTTTGTGCGCGAGGATCATGAGCGCGGCAAATTCGAAAAGGCCAACGGCGATTTGAAGCAGGCGGGCCTGCGCGCCATGAACGTGATGATCTGCATGCAGCCGGCCATGACGCTCATGATGAACGCCACCATGCTGGCCGTGCTCTTCTTCGGCGGCAAGCAGGTGGCCGGCGGCGAGATGGCCGTAGGTGATCTGACGGCCTTTGTGACCTACATCACCCAGATTCTCATGGCGCTCATCATGACGACCATGCTCTTTATGAACTCCTCCCGCGCGCTGGCTTCGGCGCGCCGCATTACCGAGGTGCTGGACGAGAAGCTGGATCTGTCCGATGAGAACGCCAAGTACCCCGAAAAGACCATCGAAAAGGGCGATATCGAATTCCGAAACGTCTCCTTCCGCTACTATAAGAACAGCGAGGGCAAGGTGCTCGATGATGTCAGCTTCCACATCCGAAGCGGACAGACGGTGGGCATCATCGGCTCGACCGGCTGCGGCAAGACCACCATGGTCTCGATGATTCCGCGCCTTTACGATGCCGACGAGGGCAGCGTGCTGATCGACGGCGTGGATGTGCGCGATTACAGCCTGTACAACCTGCGCGAGGGCGTGGGCATGGTGCTTCAGAAGAACGTGCTTTTCTCCGGTACGATCGAGGAGAACCTGCGTTGGGGCGATGAAGAGGCCGATATGGACGCGCTGCGCAGTGCGGCTGCCAGCGCTCAGGCCGATCAGTTCGTTACCTCCTTCACGAAGGGCTATGACACCGAGCTGGGCCAGGGCGGTGTCAACGTTTCCGGCGGCCAGAAGCAGAGACTGTGCATTGCCCGGGCGCTGCTCAAGCACCCGAAAATCCTCATTTTGGACGACTCCACCAGCGCAGTGGATACCGCGACCGAGGCGCGCATCCGCGAGGCCTTCCGCGGCGAGCTGGCCGATTCGACCAAGCTTATCATTGCCCAGCGCATTACCTCGGTCATGGAGGCCGATCAGATCATCGTGCTCAACGAGGGCCGTGTGACCGGCATAGGCAAGCACGACGAGCTGCTGAAGAACAACAAGGAATACCAGGAAATCTATGATTCTCAGATGAACCGGAAGGAGGCCGAGGCTTAATGGCTAAGAGAAGTCTGGAAGCGCTTCAAAAGCAATACAACAGCATGTCCAGGCCGGGCGGCCCCGGTCGTGGTCCCGGCGGCCCGGGAAGAGGCCCGGGCGGTCCGCGTGGCCCGCGTGGCGGCGGACGCGGCTTTAAGAAGCCGGCCAATGCGGGCGCGATCGTCAAGCGGCTGATGGGCTATGTCATGGCCTACCGCACGCGGCTGCTGCTGGCCATACTCTGCCTGATTGTCAGCACCGTGGCCAACATGGCGGCATCCTATATGATGCGCCCAATCATCAACAACGTGGCTGACAGCGCGCTCAGTGTGAGCGTGCGCATCGCCAATCTGGGCGGCGCGCTTTTGCTGCTGGGACTGACCTACCTGATCGGCATTGCCGGAACGTATTTCCAGAGCCGACTGATCGTCAAGGTCTCCCAAAGCGCGATTGAAAAGCTGAGAAACGATCTGTTTGACAAATTGCAGTCGCTGCCGGTACGTTTTTACGATACGGAGAACAACGGCGAAGTGATGAGCCGCTTCACCAACGACGTGGACAACATCGGCACCATGCTGGACAACAGCCTGATGAGCATCATCTCCGGTACGGTCACGCTGATTGGCACCTTCTCGATGATGGTCTACACCAACATCTGGCTGACGCTCATCACCGTGGTGTTTGTGCCGCTGTTTATGAAGCTGGGCGGCATGATCGGCGGCGCGAGCCATAAGTATTATTCGCAGCAGCAGGCGGCGCTGGGCGCGGTCAACGGCTATATTGAGGAGACAGTCAACGGCCAGAAAGTCGTCAAGGTCTTCAACCATGAGAACACCTGCGTGGAAGAGTTCAACATGCTCAATGACGATCTGCGCAACAAGCAGATCGGCGCGATGTTCTATGGCGGCATCATGGGCCCGATCATGGGC
>CAYOTH010000253.1:0-3593 GCA_964406835.1 uncultured Oscillospiraceae bacterium | reverse complement strand
TCATAGCATCCGGACGGCCGAAGACCGCTGGCGCATGAGGCCTTAGCAGACGCCCAAGCGAGAGAACACGCTTTTTCCAGAATCTGTATTCCCCATGCGCTTTCGCCTTCTCATGCTTCTCAATATCGTTTGGAGCCAAATCTTTGTTTTTTCACGCCAGCGCGTCCATTGACACGGGGATTGATGCTGGCTATAATTAAAGTTATCAGATGAAAAAATCACAATAACGTCGTCCAGCATTTCGGGAGAAAAACAATGATTGTACTTATGGATATGGAAAGCTGTGTCGCCCTCGCGATGCTTCCTTTCACCTTTGGAATCATATTGCCTTTTCAGGAGCATCGCGTGATGCCTTTCTTCAGGCTCCGAGTTCCACAACTGTATTTGGACGTTTTCTGAAATGCTTACTGCCCGACGACCGCCTGCTGTGGTGGAGTCAAGACTGTCCAAAACAGTTTACCAAGATACTGGGAATTCTGCGTTACCCCTGCCCAAGAACATCTCTCACGCCGCACAGCCTGTCTTTTGAGACTCCGTTCATGACGATTTTCCCATCAAAGGCAGCTTATATTCATTAGCCAAAGCAAGACAGATTCCTGTACTGAATCCCGCGCATTGCTCCGCCAACGACGTGCAAATGATGCGCAGTCTGCTTCAGAAGATCGACTTTCAATGGGACATTTTTGAGCGCAAGCACTCCTGCATGCAGTCAATACAATCCTGTGCGTATCCGTTCCAGCTTGACCAAAGCACCGGGCTGCTTCACAAGAAGGAATGCAACCAACTGCCCGGCGATGGCAGAGTCATTGGTTCCACCGGTATAGCCTTCGGCTTTAAGCGTCACGCTTCTCCCTGCCCGGCATGCTGCCAACAGCGTTGGAAAGAAGGCCTGCTGGCACGGAATAAGGACGTGATTAATCATTCACACTGCAACTACTTCTACCTTCCCACCGGGCGCACCTTCCACAGGCCTGACTACCGCATCGTTCTGCATTTCCAAAGCCAGCCGAAGGGAATCCTTTATTACGAAACCTACGAAGCCAAAGGCAAAGTCCCCTGCAAAATATGCCGCTCTGAGCCTGTCAAGCTTTCAACTTATGAGCAACTCGTCATCAAAGCGCAGCCTCAGGCCGAACAGCAAACTCCGCCCGCCCAGAACACCCTGACTGCTGCCGAAATGCAGGCCGTCAAGCGTCATCAGCAGGCTTCAAGGGAACGCTCGAGGCTTGATACAGTCCATATGACAAAGCAGCAACGCCTGGACAGCTTAACGCTGACAGCCACGCGTTTTGCCTTTTGGACCGTGCCAGGCTATCGCACCTTTCATACGCGCAACTGTATAAAGCTGAAGGGCATGGAAAACATACAAGGCTTTGCCCGATTCACAGACGCTGTGCATGCCGGGTTTAGTCCCTGCCGATAGTGCAGGCCCACTGCCAAGCAGGATGCCATACTGTCCATCCCGATCTATAATCAAACGCGCGAGGACGAGAAAATCGAGGATATCCTTTCCCTCTGGGAAGCCAAGGGCTATAAGTGTTCTTTAAACGAAGATGAATTGCTGATCGAGACCCCGGTCGGTCGCCGGCTCGTTGATACGACAAAGCGACCGCTGTTTATTGAGCACCAGCATACCGATCCTTCCAGCAGAAAAAAGTCAACCCTCCACTGGCAGCCCCGAATGTTCCTCCCTTTACTGGACGTAATCTCGTACATCAGCCATCATGATTCCAACTTGATTGACAAAAGCCATGATTCCGAAGACTCCTGATCGGCCGTTGTGCGCAGCATTCCCGCTTTATCTCCTCTGGTTCAATCTGCTTTCAAGCACCAAGGCCCTCCGTCATGGAGAGCCTTGGTGCTGCATTTCTTTATAAAAAGCTTCAACACACTCATGCTGAAGGCAAAACGGCACATTTCACGGAAGAACAACACCTCTATAGGGAGGTCATGTTCTGCCCATGACCGTTCAAACGCCCGAGGGAAATTCCTCGTCAGCGCAGAATCACGCCATGCGTATACAGTGAACACCCTGAGGCAGGTTGGCTTCATCGACAGCGACCGTATAGTCATCATAGCCTCGGGGAATCGTAACCCCTGCCTTACGGGTCAACTTAATCAGCTCAAAGAGCTTATGGGCAGGAGCACAGCCGAGTTCTGTATCGTGCTTGAAGACAATCAGTTCCCGAACAGTCATTTTTCCCCGGGCCGCGGAACGATCGTGTTCAAACATATTGAGGATCGCCTGCCACAGCAGATCAAGATCCTCTTCAGAAAAACCGGTGGTTTTGCGGGCCATATTGGCAGAAATATAGCCTTCCGCACAATACAGTCCATAGGGAACGATGTACTTATGCCCAATCATACATACCTTTCTTTTCGCCATCGGCTTCAGGCGTGATGGCGACACGGGTAATGGACACGTCCTGCGGCATCACCGGATCCACACTGCGGGCAAAGCCCAGCTGCACCGGGCCACGCACCTGGCCGCAGTTGAGCGCGCCCTTGACAAAGGTGGTTATCACAGCGCCAAAGGCACGAATATTATAAAAAAATAGATGTGTACGGAATCACATAGATGATATGCCACATCTTATGCTCCACAGCGTGACGCAGCGCAAAGGCCAGGGAGGCAACGGTTTTTCCGCCGCCTGTTGGAACCGTCAGTATGTATATCCCCTTGGCCTTGCTTCCACTGTTTAGACATGTATTAAGGATCTCCCCGCGCAGGCGGTTGAGTTCGGTCTGCGGCTTTTGCCACCGCGCGATATAGACTTGCAATTTCAGGAGCAGGACTTCGAGATTTTCGCCACGGCCTCGTTCCCGCTCGCTCTGCATGAATCGCTCCGTATCCAGAAAATCTGCATCCACCAAACAGGAATACAGCATTCTCGTCCAGAAAGAGGCTGTCAGCGGGTCTTGATACGGATCCGGCGCAGCCGACAAAAAATCCGACGTCAAAGAAACACCGCTTTCACCGCAGTGTTCCAGGTATTTCTCCCGGATCCCCTTTTTGAGCCGACCACACAGTGTCGCATCGTCCGCCCGATCGGTTTTAATATTTTCAAAATCCTGAAGTCCGCCGTGATGGCCCGTCACACAGGCCGCGGCACAAAAATTCTCCCGCTCCTTGACGACGCACGCGAGCGCCCCAGCTGTGGCGTGATCAACGACAGGGCCGTCACGCAGCAGTCGCTTCTGAAAAGCCTGCGTACACTTGCCCAGATCATGCAATAAGCCTACCAATTCTCCGTCTGCCCCAGCGCCAAATTCCTCTGCAAACTCACGGCACAGCGCAGCGGTCCCCGTCAAATGCTCTGCAACGGTTTGGTAAACATCCTCGCCTCCACAATCGTGACGAACATGCGCATAATAAACCATAACGATCCCTCTATCTGAATAAGCGCTTTCATCGACAAGCTTGTCGAAAGCCCTATGCAAAGCGGTGGTTTTCTTGCAAATCACAGCCACCCGCTGAACAAGGTTTTCTCTCCGGTGTTCACCCTTTTGATCGGCCATCAAGCGTCTTGTCAATCACACTTTCGCTTCGCAAATCCCCGCCTCGAGGATTCATTCAAGCGCCTATTCCATCT
>CAYOTH010000252.1:0-3627 GCA_964406835.1 uncultured Oscillospiraceae bacterium | reverse complement strand
CGCATAAGAAGACGCATTGCGAGGTCGCATTGTGGATTCTTTGACAGGCTGAACCGAGTCTGCTTGGGAGCAGACACGGTTTTTTATGCCGGTCAGGTCTATAGGCGGATTTTCATAAGTCTTGAAGGCTTCAATACGGGGCTTTTGCATGCGGAGCCAGCCGGTCAGGCAGGTGCTTTGTCCTGCGGGCAATCGGCGCATCGACAGTATGATCTGAAGGGCGTGAAGGCGCGGAATGGGCGATGGACAAAAACGGCATGACTTAAAAAAAACCTTCCTCGGCTCGGACAGTTGCCTGTTCGAGCCGGGAAGGGCTTGCGTTCTTTAGTATTCGGTGCGGTTCAGAATGGCGATCTGCTGCCAGTCGGGCAGGCTGACGAAGTATTCGGAGAAGCCGTAGAGGCGAACGGTTAGGCTCCTATAGCGCTCAGGGTGATCCATGGCTTCGCACAGCGTCTGCCGGTTGACGACCGACATGCCAATATGCAGGCCGCCCAATTCGAAATAGGATAGAACAAGCGCCTTGAGCAGCTCGGGGGAAACGTCGTGCGAGAAGGTAAGATTCAGGCCGCCGCCCACGGCGCGGTTAAAGGGCAGTTTGGCGACGCTTTTAAGCAGCGCTGTGATCCCGCGCTGATCAGCGCCATAGACCGGCGATTGATTTTCACTGTAGGGCGTGCCAGCCAGACGTCCGTCCGGCGTGGCCTGAAGGGACGGGGCCTGCGTGTTGTCGCGCTCCAGCGAGTAAAAGCCGGGAACGGTTATCATGCCCTTGGGCAGCGTGACGCGCAGCAGCGCATCGATGCTGGCGTTGGCCGCCCGCACGGTCCAGTCGTCAGAGGGCGTGTCATTGCCGAATTTGACGTCCCCGAGGAGCGAGCCCCGCAGCGCCTCATGGCCCTCGAAATTATCGCGCAGAATGGCGACAAAAGCGTCGTAGGAGTAGGTCTTTTGGTCAAAGACGTATTTCTGAAGGGCCAAAAGAGAATCGCCAATGGTGGCGATGCCCGGCAGGAAGCCATTGAGCACCATGTATTCCAGCCCGCCGTTCAGCGGATAGCGACATCTTTCGGTGGAGGAGCCGATCAGCAGCGCATCAAAGACGAAGGCCTTTTCAGCCCACGCATTGCCCTCTTTGGATTCGTTCATTTCATTTTGGATGCCATCGACAAAGGCCTGCCAGCTCTTTTGAACGTTGGTTTGATAACGCGCGATCAGTTCGCCCAGGGTGGCGCAGGCGCCGCCGTTTAGCGCTTCGACGAAGCACTGCATCGTCGGGATGTAATATTCCTTGCGGATGGTGCGCCAATTTAAGTCGAAGGTGCAGCAGGCCGAATAAGTGTAATCGTTGGCCACCGATTCAGGCAGGCCGCAGGAGCGCAGATAATCGACGATCAGCGGATCATTGTAGACGTGCAGTTTATCGACCAGGCGGGACATGGCGCTAAAAACGGCATCCGTAAAATCAGCGTCGGCCTGCGGGTCGAGCAGCACAGTGATCTGCGGCTGGGCCAGCTCGTTGGCGACGGCGGCTTGCAGGATGAGGTGCGAAAGGCGGTTGGGGTGCGCGCCGCCGATGTTGATATACTGCTTTGAGGAGTGACAGTGAATGGGCTTGATGTTGTGGTTGTGCGTCGTGCGGCCGCAGATTTCGTTGCACTTGACCATGAAGCCGCGCAGCATCAAAATAATATCCTCGTCGGTTGTTCCGTTCTGCTTTTCGCTTTCATAGTAGGGCAGCAGAATTTCATCCAGCCGGCCGAAGGCGTAATCGCGGGAGCCAACCACGCAGCTGGCAATCATGTGAATAAGCCAGATGGCCTGAAGCGCGGAGAAAAGATCATAGGCCGGTTCAAGGGGGACGCGGAGAAGCGCTGAGGCGGCCTGCGTTTTTCCAGCGTTTTCGGCGGCCTGGGCGTAGCGCTCGGCAAAGTCGCGCACAGCCTCAATGATGGTTTCGGCATTCCGGAGATAGATCTGCGATGGGACGTCATTCTTTTGGCGAGCCGTTGTGCGAATATCCAAAAGCAACCCCGAAAAGCCGGTTTTGAGCAGGCGGGCATAATCGGGCGAGCAATGGCCTGGCGAAAAGAGGCGCGGGCTCGGCGAGGGAATCGCTGCATCGACCGGGCCTTCGTTCATGCGTCCCATGAAAACGTCGTCCGGATCGATGGGCGTGGGCAGACGACGAAGCAGGCAGGCCAGCGTTCGCGCCGGAATGCTATGCGCGTCCGTGCCGGTCTCCTCGTCGGTCAGTGCGTAGAGAATCCGGTCTCGGTCGATAAAGCAGTGGGTGTTGTCGCTTTCGAAGATTTTGTCCTTCAGCCTGTTCAGGGCTTCGTGATCGATTATATTCATGTCAAGATGGGACAGGGGGTGCCCTGCCTTTCCTCCTGTTTTCCTGAAAATGAAGTCACCTATTTTCTATTCGCTATGATAGCACACTTTGACAACAGGCGCAAGAGGGCCGCTGAACGTTTGGGTGATTTTTAAAGCGATCAAAGGCTTTTTTCTTCAAGGACACTTTGTTTATTGGCGGTACGGTTTCCTTCATTTCTATGCCGGGACGATGTCCTGAAGTGAAGGGGAATTTTATTAAATCCGACGCCAGGAAAGATGATGCTGCGCCAAAAGGAGCAAAAAAACAGTTCCCTGCCGATAGGAAGGCAGGGAACCTGATGGGCGTATGTTATTCGGCGACGGTGACTTTCTTCATGCGCTGGTCGGTCACGGGTCGGTCGCCGCGGGCCGTGCGGGTGGCGGCAATCTTATCCACTTCCTCGATACCCTCGATGACGCGGCCAAAGGCGGCATACTGGCCGTCCAGGTGGGGCGCATCCTCGTGCATGATGAAGAACTGGCTGCCGGCGGAATCGGGCATCATGGAGCGGGCCATGGAGATGACGCCGCGCTCATGTTTGATGTTGTTGACCACGCCGTTGGCCTTGAATTCGCCCTTGATGGTGTAGCCGGGGCCGCCCATGCCGGTGCCCTTGGGGTCGCCACCCTGGATCATGAAACCGGCAATGACGCGGTGGAAGATCAGCCCGTCGTAGAAGCCCTTCTTGACCAGCGAGACGAAGTTGTCCACGGTGATGGGGGCGATGTCGGGATACAGCTCGAGGCGGATGATGCCGCCGTTTTCCATTTCGATGGTAACGATGGGATTGGCCATGATTGTTGCCCTCCTAAATTGTCAGAAGTGGTGTTGGCCTCAAAGAGGCGCTTTTAAAAATGCGGTCGGGATTATTCTCCGGTGCGTACGGCCTTGTAGTCATAGCCGTGGGTATCGACGGTGACGCTCTTCATTTTCCACTCGGTGAGCGGCTTGTCGTTCGAGTCGGTCAGCGTGGAGGCAATGGCGTCCACCACGGCCAGGCTTTCCTCATCGGTGACACGGCCAAAGGCGGCATATTGGCCGTCCAGCGAAGGCGTGTCGGCGTGCATGATAAAGAACTGGCTGCCGGCGGAATCATAGTTCTGCGAGCGCGCCATGGAAATGACGCCGCGGGTGTGGCTGAGGTTGTTGGCGACCTTGTTGGCGGAGAACTCGCCCTTGATAGTGAAGCCGGGGCCACCCATGCCGGTGCCGGTCGGATCGCCGCCCTGAATCATGAAGCCGGGGAT
>CAYOTH010000251.1:0-3633 GCA_964406835.1 uncultured Oscillospiraceae bacterium | reverse complement strand
CCACCACCGAGGCGGTTGCGCCCAAGCCCCTGCCCGGCGAATATGTGGACGATCACGATCATCTGACCGAGATCACCTACGCCTACTGCACTGAGTTTATCGTCTCCCACCCCCGTCCGGATATGAAGGACAACGAGGTGGCCCGGTTGCGCAAGCGGCTGGAACGCATTGGCGATTGCGTGATCGTCATTGGCGATCTGGAGGTCGTCAAGGTTCACGTTCACACCAACGACCCCGGCAAGGCGCTTCAGATGGCCCTTGAGCTGGGCGAGCTGGACGCCATCAAGATCGACAACATGCTCGAAGAGTTCCGCGAGCGCCAGGCTCAGAAGAAAGAAGCCGCCAAGGCCGCCGAGAAGCCCAACAAGCCCTTTGGCATGGTGGCCGTCGCCTTGGGCGAGGGCATTTCCAGCATCTTCCACGACCTGGGCGTTGACAAGGTGGTTGACGGCGGACAGACGATGAACCCCACAATCAAGGATCTGGCCGACGCCATCGACGCCACCCATGCCGACGAGGTTTTCGTGCTGCCCAACAACTCCAACATCATCTTGGCCGCACAGCAGGCTGCCGAGCTGACCGAGCGCAAGGTCTATGTCGTGCCGACCAAATCGGTTCCCATGGGCATTTCCGCCGCCGTCGCTTTTGTGGCCGACATGAGCGGCGAGGAGAACTTCGAAGCCATGAAGGAAGCGGCCATGCAGGTGCATACCGCCTCCATCACCTACGCCGTACGCGATACCAACTTTGACGGCCACGACATTCACGAGGGCGACATCATGGGCCTGATCGACAACAAGATCAGCTGTGTCGGCCGCTCGATTGAAGAGGTTTCCAAGGACGCCGTGAAGGAAATGGTCGGCGACGATTCCGAGCTGATCACCATCTTCTACGGCCAGGATGTCACGGCCGAGGCTGCCGAGTCGCTCAAAGACGAGCTGCAATCGCTCTATGAGGACTGCGATGTCACGCTCTACGAGGGCGATCAGCCGCTGTATTACTATATTATTTCGGTCGAATAAGGCGCATTGCCGTTCGATCCATGCGGAGAGGCTGCCACGGCCTCTCCCTTTTTCAATCCCGCCGTTTCAAATCAGCGGAATGCCTTTATGATAAGCAAGGCATCGCCGCCATATAGAACATCGATTTTATCCGAAACAACAAGGAGGGCCGTCCATGAGCGAACTTCGTCTTTCCGATATCAAGGGCATCGGCCCGGCGCGGCTCAAGGCCCTTCATCAGGCCGGCATTGATTCGGTCGAAGCGTTGCTGGCCTATCTGCCGCGCGAATACCGCGATTTAACACGCGTGCGTCCTCTGGGCGAATTGTGTGCCGGGGACGAAGCAGCCGTGCGCGTGCGCGTCACCGGCAGCGTCTCCACGCACCGCGCGGGAAAACTACTGGTCATCAAAGCGCGCGTCTGCGACGAGAGCGACATGCTGTCGGTCGTGTGGTACAATCAACCCTGGCTGAAGGAAACGCTGGTGCCGGGCCGGGAGTTCTGCCTTTACGGCAAGGTCGAAGCGCGTTTTGGCGAATTGCAGCTGGTCTGCCCGGCTTTTGAAAGCGGCGAGGCGCGCTTAAAGCCGGTCTACAAGCCGCTGCCCGGCGTTACGCAGCACGCCCTTGAACAGGCCATACAGGCTGCTCTGGATGCCCAGGACGGCCAATACCCCGAGCCGCTGCCCGAATCCCTGCGCCGCCAATACGGCCTTTGCGAGCGCAATTATGCCCTTCGAAACGCACACATGCCCTTAGACGCCGATGCACTCGCCGCCGCCCGCCGCCGCCTGGCCTTTGAAGAGCTACTCTTTTTTCAGGTTGGGCTGTGGCTCATGCGCGGTACAAAGCGCGAGGGCATACAAATGGATGCGCCCGATACTCGCGCCGAGGAATACTGGCGCACGCTTCCCTTTGCGCCGACCAACGCCCAAAAACGCGTACTGCGTGAGGTTCTTTCCGATCTGCGCGCCCCCTTTCCCATGGCACGGCTGGTGCAGGGCGACGTAGGCAGCGGCAAAACAGCCATTGCCTTTGCCGCCATGTACGCCGCCGTCAAGGCCGGGTTTCAGTGCGCGCTGATGGCGCCCACCGAAATTCTCGCCTCGCAGCACTACGAATCGGCCAAAGCCATGCTGGAGCCGCTGGGCATATCCTGCGGGCTGCTGACCGGCTCTCTGACGCCCAAAAACAAACGTCTCGCCCACGAGGCCATCGCCTCAGGCGCCTGGCAGGCCGTCATCGGCACGCACGCGCTGATCACTGAGGGCGTCTCCTACAATCATCTGGGGCTGGTCATCACCGACGAGCAGCACCGCTTCGGCGTTCGCCAGCGCACGCTCCTCGCTGAAAAGGGTGCCTCCCCCAA
Organism: uncultured Oscillospiraceae bacterium; assembly: GCA_964406835.1. Lineage (GTDB taxonomy): Bacteria > Bacillota > Clostridia > Christensenellales > Aristaeellaceae > Firm-10. The sequence continues at coordinate 1,264 of CAYOTH010000251.1, read as the reverse complement.
TGTGCTGGTCATGTCCGCAACGCCCATACCGCGCACGCTGTCGCTGATTCTCTATGGCGATCTGGATATTTCCATCGTGGACGAGCTGCCGCCCGGACGCACGCCGGTACAGACGCGCATCGTCCCCGAGCGTAAGCGCCACGATATGTATGGCTTTCTGCGCGATCAGGTTCATGCTGGACGCCAAATCTACGTCGTCTGTCCGCTGATTGAGGAAAGCGAAGCCGTCGATGCCAAGCCGGCCGAAATCATTTACGAAGACCTACGCACAAAGGATCTGCCCGATTTGAGAATCGCGCTGGTGCATGGGCGCATGAAACCAGCCGACAAAGAGCACATACTCTCTGAATTTCACGCCGGGCGCATCGACGTGCTGGTTTCAACCACCGTCATCGAGGTGGGCGTCAACGTCCCCAATGCCAGCGTCATGGTCATTGAAAACGCCGAACGCTTCGGCCTGGCCCAGCTGCATCAGCTACGCGGACGCGTGGGACGCGGCGCGGCGCTCTCTTACTGCTTCCTCATGGCCGAACCCAACGAGCGGCTGCGACTGCTCACCCGCACAAACGACGGCTTTGAAATCGCCCAGCGCGATATGGAGCTGCGCGGCCCGGGCGAGCTGTTGGGACAGCGCCAGTCGGGCGTCATGGCTCTGGGCGCCGGCGCTGCTCTGAGCGATACAGCACTACTCAAGGAAACGCACGACGCCGCACGCACGCTGCTTCGAACGCCGGACAGCGAAGAGGCCCGCGTCATCATTGAGCACGCCGAAGCGCTGTTTGCCGAGCGGCTGCACGACGTGGCTATGAACTGATTTTTTCCTTACGCTTCAATTCGAAATTTCCCGAAGCCTCCCAGCCTCTCCCCCCTCCCCAGCCTTGGCCACACGCAGCAGGCCCTCCGCCTTCTTCCAAAGGGAATCCCGCGTCATTTCGTCTTGCTGACATAGCCCGGCAAGAAGCGTCTGTTTCGACTTAAAAGGCCATCACAGCCACCCTTTGAACGGGTTTGATCTAGTCTTATAAGGCCTGGGATCACCCTCTAAAGAAAACATCGAGCGTATCGTCAATCACCCGCTCGCAAATCCCCTACGCAAGGATTCATTCAAGGTCCATTCCATCTTACACACTATCAATAACTTACTGTTTTTCATGCCCCGAGTGTTCAACTAATAAGAAAAAGCGATTTCCTCCATCTTCTTAGAGGAAATCGCTCCAGCCTGTCAAAAAAGGTCGCAAAAAGCGGCCTTTTCTGATATAATAGA
>CAYOTH010000250.1:0-3654 GCA_964406835.1 uncultured Oscillospiraceae bacterium | reverse complement strand
AGCGACGAATTGGTAATGTCGATCTTCTTGGAAAATTCGTCGATCAGCGCCTGCTCCTCGGGGGTGAATACCTGACGCTGAACCTCCTGCTGGACTTCTTCTTTAATTTCCTCAATCGGAGCTTCGGCGGCGGGGGCAGCGGGCGCGGGTTCGACGCCCAGGGACAGTTTGATATCGGCCATGGCAGTATGTCCTCCGTTTCAATGTCGTGTCAGTGTTGCTTTTTTTAGGGGAATCAGCGCGCGCTCTGTGCAGGGCGCGGCGTGTCGGTCAGTCCTTCGGCCGCCATCATGGTTTCCAGCACCTGAATATCGGTGGTGATGTCGAGCTGAGTATCCTTGTAGAGGTTATCCAGTTGCTTTTCAAAGGCATCGGCAATCATGTGCAGGCTGTTTTCCACAGCGGTTTTGGATTGGGCAATGTGCTCGCCGTTGAGCCCGGTGCCTTCAAGGGTGCGGTACTGATCCAGGAGCTTCACGGTGACGGGTAGATAGTAGTTCATAAATTTGCGCACCTGCATGGCCTGACGGGGCGTGCGCTCAAGCGCTTCGAAGATCTTGCCCCCGGCGTGTTCCATGCGGTCCAGCTGACGGGAAATGGCCTCGTCGCTCAAGGCGGCGTTGGCCTCGCGCAGACGGCGCAGGCTCTCGCGGCCCTCGGCAATCTGGCGGTCAACCTCGGCATTGCCGGAGGCCGGCGCTTCCTCGTACTCTTCGAGACGACCGGGAAAGAGCTTGCGGCTCAAAGCATAGGCGACGGCAGAAAGCAACGCGCAGAGGCACAGCGGCCAGAACTTATAAAGCGGATGAATCAGGCTGAAAATCAGCCAGACGGCGGCGGCTATGTAAATAGGCATCGCCGAGGGAACGCGCCGTGTTTTCAAGAAACCATCTCCTTGCTGTTTATGATGTTATTATAGGCGATTGATCGGAAAAAATCAACCGATAATCGCCCGAATGTCGTTTTGACTGCTTCAAAGCCTCAAAAATGGCTATGCATCAGCTCTTTTTTTTCAGCTCGGCCTGAAGATCGAGCGCCTGCTGGCGGGTGGTGGTACACAGTGCGGAATAATTGCCGTTCAGCGCGCTGTTGATATATTCCAGCGCATCCTTTATCTGGCCGTCCTCGGCTGCCAGGCGCGCCAGATAATACAGCGTATCGACCTGGTGGGGCTTGGCTTCATGGGCCTTTTTGAAATAGTCCAGCGCCTTGGCCTTGTCGCCCAGGGCCAGATTAAGCTGTCCCAGGTTATCCAGCACCACGGCATCCTCTTCGTCATAGTCCAGCGCTTTGTTGTTGAACTCAATGGCTTCGGCAAAATCGCCGGTCTGTATGGCCTTCTCGATGAGAATGTAGCCCAGAGAGCCGTAGAGCATACCGTTTGCACCTTCGTTCAGCGCAATTTTCAGGTTGGAAATGGCCGAATCCAGCTGACCCAGCTTCCACTGGCAAATGGCAAAATTAATGCGTAGCTGGCGCTTTTCGGGCTTGGTGATGCCCGGCGTGGCATCGGCCTTGAGAAAGAGGGCCTTGGCTTCGTCGAAGCGGGCGTAGCGCAGCAGCAGTACGCCGTAGGCCATCATATAGGAGACGTTGACGCAGCCGCCGTTGATGGCCTGCTCGTAGAGCTTGATCGCCTCGTCATGCTTGGCGCGCGCTTCGGTTGCCTTGTCCTGCTCGTAGAGCCGGTTGCCGGCCACATGCAGGCCGTAGGCCTTGCGTCCCGTTGTGTCTGCTTTGAACTTATCAAAAAATCCCATAATACATGCCTCCTGCCATTTTCTGGCGATTATTTCGTGTCGCGCCGCTGAGAAAGACGACTCATAAGGCGTCGACGGCGCTTTTCAAGGCCGTTTTTTTCTTCGTCCGAGGCCAACAGAAGCGCCTGCTCAGTCCATTTGAGCGCGCTTTGGGGGTCGTGTCGGGCGTGTTCGTAGAGCTTGGCCAGCTCGACATAGGGGAAAATGCCCATTTGCTGTCGGTCGATCATATCGCGCCACACGGATTCGGCTTGCAGCGTTTTTCCGTTGGAACGCAGCATCAGGCTCAGGCAGCGATTGGCGTTTCCGGCAACGTGGCGCTCTCGAAGTCGCTCAATGCTGCTTAGCGGCCGTTCCCGGGCGGCCAGCCGATAGCAGCTTTCCGCAGGCTGCTTTTCCCCTTGCTTTTGAAGCGTTCGCCCCAGACTGAACACGTCCATCATGCTGGTTTGCTCCAGCGGCGCGGCATAGCTGCCCGACAAGCGCGCCAGCAGCGTACTCAGCGAGAGAATATCCTGCCGGTTATGATCGATGACATCGGTCAGCAGGGAGAGATCGCCGGTCTTGAGGAACGAGAAGTAGCGCTCGGGAACCTCGGCGCCGGGAAGGTCATGATCGCGGTGAAGTCCCAGTTCGGTTTCCTCAATGTGGCTGAGCGAGCAGTCCTTCAGGCGCATTTTCCAGATGCGGCGCGCCGGATGAATCAAGTCAAGGTGCGCCTTGCCTTCGGTTGGGTCGCTCAGGCGGCACATAGTGAAGCGCGAGCGCAGAAGCGGCACATCGAACGAGCGGCCGTTAAAAGTGACCAGCGTCTGGGCCTCCTGAATAAACGGCGTGATTTTATCAAGCAGCAGCACCTCTGCGCCGTAATTGGACATCATGTACTGATAGACCACAAACCGGTTGCCTTCCAGCCGTCCCAGTCCGACCAGAAAGGCCACGGTTCCGGCGCCGCCCGAGAGGCCGGTGGTTTCCGTATCGAGGAAAAGGGCGCTTCGCACATCAAATGGCTCCGTGAAGGTCATGCGCCGAATGCCCGATTCCGGGAGCGCAAACAGCGCCTGATCGGCTTCGGTTTCGTGGCGGTATTCCATCAGGACCGGCTTTTGCACAGACTTTTTGGGCGAGGCCTGAGACAGGGCGTTGAGCTTGCTTTTGAGCGAGGATGCCATACAGTCGCCTCCTCTCGGCGTTTATAAAGCTCCATAGGAATTATTGTAGAATGAGACGGTCGATTTGTCAATCGAATCTGTGAAAAGCGGGAGCAAATTGAAAAAGCTACAACAAAAAAGCCATGCTTGCGCCGAAATGTGCTGGCGTAAGCATGGCGATGAAAATAAGTTTGCCAGTGGGCGATCAGCAGACGACCGGCTGCCAGGCAAAGGGCAAAAGATCCCGCGCCTTGACTTTGATCAGGCGACCCTCCTCGTCGTTGACGATGACCATGATGTCGGGACAATAGTCAAACAGCATTTGACGGCAATTTCCGCAGGGCGGAATAACGCCGTTTAGATACCGGTCATGAACGGCGACGATGGTGTCGAAATCTCTTTCACCGGACGAAATGGCCATGCCCATCACAATGTATTCGGCGCAGGAGCCGTGGATTGCATCGCAGGGCGCACCCGACCGTATGGCGGTAAACGCCGTCGTCAAAGTTGCTTTTGAGAACTTCAAGGCCCAGGTTAATCAGCTGTTTATCCTGCTCGTTCAGTGCATAGCGTTCCATTGAGAAGCCCTCCCTGGTGAGATTGTATGGTATCAGGTGAAAAATGCAAGAAAAAAACTCATCTATCCAATGGACAAATGAGTTTTTTGGTAGCGGCGAGTGGATTTGAACCGCTGACACTCCGGGTATGAACCGAATGCTCTGGCCAACTGAGCTACGCCGCCA
>CAYOTH010000249.1:0-3660 GCA_964406835.1 uncultured Oscillospiraceae bacterium | reverse complement strand
TCTATTATATCAGAAAAGGCCGCTTTTTGCGACCTTTTTTGACAGGCTGACATCCCGAAAGGCCATGCTTTCGGGATGTCGATGGGAGAAATTACCAGAGCTGAAGTCCTGCGGCAATCTGATCGACCAGCTCGCTGACTGCGGCCTGTTCGCCGACGGTTTCCAGGCAGTACAGACGGCTGGGGCCGCGGAAGAGCCACACATCCGTGCTTAATCCGTCCTCGTTGGTGATGGCAAAGCGCCAGCCGGCCGGTTCGCTGGTTTCAGCCGCTTCCGGTCGATTGCCGTCCGGGAACATGCTCTGCATGACCGTTTCAAGCAGCAGGGCAATGTCCATGGTGTCCGGAGCATAGGGGACGCCGTTTTCGTCGGCCCAAAGCGTCATCTGCGCCTGAGCGGTACTGTCGCTGCGGCTGATCATCATGCCGCCGTTAAAAGGCAGGGCGCTGATGCTTTCAGGTAGCGTCAGGTTCAGCGACATATCCTGGCTGACGGTGGGCTGAGGTGTCTCCTCGGTTTCGCTGCCTGCGGAGGCGTTCAGCGCGGCGGTCAGCTGATCGACGTGGCTTTGTAGCGCGTCGCGTTCGGCCGTTATGGCCTTGAGCGCTTCACGGGTTTCGGAAAGCTCGTTTCGGGCGCTTTCTAGCTTGTCGCCGGCTTCACGAAGCGCTTCGACTTGAGAGGTGAGCTCGTCGCACTGAGTCTGCAATTCGTCGCGCTGAGTCGTGACGTCGTTTAGCTGAGAGTTCAGCTCGGCGATGGTGCTTTCGGACTCGGCGAGGGCGTTGACGCGGACGGTGAGCTCGTCGCACTGAGTCTGCAATTCATCGCGCCGGGCGGTGACATCGTTTAGCTGAGAGTTCAGCTCGGCGATGGTGCTTTCGGACTCGGCGAGGGCGTTGACGCGGACGGTGAGCTCGTCGCACTGAGTCTGCAATTCATCGCGCCGGGCGGTGACATCGTTTAGCTGAGAGTTCAGCTCGGCGATGGTGCTTTCGGACTCGGCGAGGGTCGTGATGCGGTCGGTCAATTCGTTGCAGGTAGCCTGCAGTTCGTCGCGCTGGGCGGTGACGGCCGCCAGATTGCTCTGCAGGGTGGGCAGCGTGCTTTGGGATTGCGACAGTTCATTAACCTGTGCAGCCAGATTGTTGCGCTCGCTGATCAGCGCATCGAGCGCTATTTTCTGATCTTTCTGAGATTGGCTCAGCGTATCGAGCTGAGTTTTCAGCGATTGAACCTCGGCAGCATGGGCATCACGGGCCTGCTCAGCCTCGGAGAGCAACGCCGAAACGCCGCTGAGCTCCTCCTGAGTGCTTTGCAGTTCCGTCTGAAGCTGCGTGACCTGGTTTTCAAGCGCCTGCGCGTTGCCACTGTTTTGACTCAGCGCGGTTTGGGCTTCGGAGAGCAGCGCTTTTTGACCGGCCAGCTCGGTTTCCGTTTCGGTCAGCTGGGTCAAAAGCGCGTCATACTTCTGTGTGCTGCTTTCAAGGAGACTGTTGGCGTTGTCCAGGCGGCTTTGAAGATCGGCGATGGTGTTCAGCCGCGTCTGCTCGTTGGCATTCAGCGTGGCAATTTTAGCTTTGGCGGTTTGAAGCTGCGCCTGCAGGGTTCGAATGGTCTCGTTGACGGAGAGGGCGTCCTGCACGTCGAGCTGAGCTTCTTCAAGAGCCTTTTGCGTTGTTTCAAGCTCGGATTGAGCCTGCAAAAGGCGGCTGTTCAGGGCTTCGGCTTCTTCATTGCGTGTGTTCAGCTGCTCGGTCAGCGATTGGACATGGCTTTCGGATTCGGCCAGCTGGCTCTGCGCCTGAGTAAGCTGCTCGGTCAGTGAATCGGACTGAGCCTGCAGGGTGGCGAGCGCCTCGTCGTGTGTTTGGCTCAGGGATTCATTGGTTTGGCTTTGCTCGGCCAGTTCGCTCGTGAGGCGGCTGCATTCGGCGCTTAGGCGCGTCAGGCGAAGGCCCAGCGTCACGCTGGTTCCTATGGCCGCGATCAGGGCGATGGCCAAGAGTATGGTCAATGTTTTTTTCATTGTGTCACCCTCCTTATCGATGGGGAATGTCATTGTCCGTATGATATTCTGACGATAGTATACCATATTCCTGTTCCCAAAGAAAACGCTTGTCTGTCAAAAAATTCGCAATTTTCCCAAAGAGGCCGTGAAAAGCTATAGACAGGCCGCTTTCGGGACATACTGTCCCTATCCGCCGGGGAAAATGCGGCGGCGATTAAGCGAAAGGATGTGTGAAAGATGCTGGACAGGATTTCACTGGTTATGGTCATTGTCGGTGCGCTCAACTGGCTGCTGGTGGGGCTGTTTCAATTTGATGCGGTGGCCTGGATCTTTGGCGGACAGACGGCGGTGTTGAGCCGAATCATCTATGCCGTTGTTGGTCTTGCCGGTCTGTGGTCGATTTCCCTGCTGTTTCGGGAACGTGAGCCGGTCAGAGAGGAATAAAAGAACGGGGAATACGTAAGAACTTCTGAGCCGTTTCGTCCGTTGGACGAGGCGGCTTTTTTTGCCCGATGAAAGTCGTGCGCGCAGCAGCGCTTTATGCTACAATGAAGGCGGGAGGTGAGGGGATGGACACCGTCATGCGGCTTAATGAAGCCATGAAGGCCATCGAAGCGCAGCTGGAAACGGAGTTTGACGTTGTGCAGGCGGCCTGCATGGATACCGACAGTTTTGCCCGCTTCTTTGGCCATATGACAGGCATGACGCTGGGAGAGTATGTGCGCAGGCGGCGCTTGACGCAGGCCGCGTTTGATTTGCAGCAGGGGCAAAGGATAATCGATGTGGTGCTGAAATACGGCTGGAGCAGCGCGGATGCCTTTTCAAGAGCCTTTGTCCGCCAGCATGGCCTGACGCCATCGGAATACAGGCGGCACGGCGGCGCCATGATGGCTTATCCGCCGGTTTCGTTTGAGATCATTGTCAAAGGAGGGAAAGGCATGGAGGCAAGAATCGTCGAGCGGCCTGAAATAACGGTCTATGGAATTTCGGCTACGCTTGAGGGGCAGGGCGACGACGCGCGGGAGGCCTTGCGTCACAATTTGTGATCCGATGTCTGCGAGGATGTTCCCGGCATCTTGTGCGGGCGCTGGAACGAGGCGGGCAGCACCGCCTGCGATGGGTTAGGGTACGGCGTATGGCACGACGGGCGCTATATGATTGCCCGGGAGGCGGAGGCTGTGCGCGATGATGTGTGTGGTCAGGTCGAAAAAACAGCTCTTCCGGCCGGATTGTACGCGGCCTTCCGCACGGGGAAGGGCGGCCGGGCCTGCGAAGAGATACCTGGGCTGTTTGAACAGATATTTGAATTGTGGCTGCCTTCATCCGGATATGAGCGCCGGGGCGATTGGATGATCGAGGTGCTGCATTTGTGGACGGATCACGACAAGCGTCAGGCCGAGCGATATTACGAGGTTTGGCTTCCCATTCAGCCGGCGTGATGCGCTTTTTTGAACGGGAGGCGTCATCAGGCGGTTGGCAGATCGAGTATGCTGCCCGTTTCCAGAAAAAAAGATTCAAAAAAGCGAAAAAAGTTGAAATTAGCTATTGCAAAATGCGCGATGATGTGCTATAATAAATCTCGTTCTGATGAAGGAACAAGCATGGGTAGGTTCCCGAGTGGCCAAAGGGAGCAGACTGTAAATCTGCCG
>CAYOTH010000248.1:0-3663 GCA_964406835.1 uncultured Oscillospiraceae bacterium | reverse complement strand
GGATAAGCCCTGCGTCGTTATCTGTCAAGTCCTTTTTTCGAAAATTTTGCAGGGGAAGCGCCAAATGGCAAAAGCATATCGAATAACGATAAAAAACAATTGACAAACGAGAATAGCTGCGCTATAATGAAATCAAGAAGGAGGGGAATACCATGAGGGACGAGATCAGAGAACTAAGACGGGAAGGCAACAAGATGCTTTGGGTAGCCGTGGGCGTGCTGGCTTTTATGCTGGTTGTGTTTGTGGCGCAACTGATTATTCTGGGCACTCTGTTTTTTAGATTGAGGTCTTTGCAGCTGTTTCTGGGCGGATATATTGCCTGCGCGAGCCTGTGCGTCGTCTTTTGCAGCTTTGGGATGGCGGCTTTTATCCGGCTTGTTGGTCTTATTCAAAGTGATCGTTATTTTACCGAGCAGAGCGCAGAAACGATGTCCTTTATAGGCTGGATGGCCTGCGGAATGAGCATGGTTTTGGGAGTGAGCGAAATCTTTATAGGCGTTTTTCAGCTCGATCTGCCAGTTACAGCGATTATGGGAGGCCTGATGCTCATGGTTTTTTTTTTGACGGGGATTTTGGCCTTTGCGCTGTCTCGTTTGATTTACCAGGCTGCGGCCTTGCGTGAAGACAGCGATCTGACGGTGTGAGGAGGCGCATCATGCCGATTATTATCAATCTGGATGTTATGCTGGCGCGCCGTAAGATGAGCATGACCGAGCTGTCGCAGCGTGTGGAGATTACCATGGCCAATCTGTCCGTTCTTAAAAACGGCAAGGCGCGCGCCGTTCGCTTTTCAACGCTGGAAAAGCTGTGCGAGGCACTGGAATGTCAGCCGGGCGATTTAATGGAATTTCAGCCGTCGCAGGAGACAAATGAGACGCCTGAATGACGGTTTGAGCGGCTTTCTCTTGCGTCCTGCGGGCGGGAATGCTATACTGAGGCCATCATTTAAGGAGGTCGTCGGCAATGATGAACTATGAAAATCAGCAGCGCGTGCTTTCTCTGGTGAGCGAGGCGCGCTATCATCTGGAAGAGGCGCAGCACGAGCTGGGCAGCGCGCGCGGCTGGGGGCTGTGGGATCTGTTTGGCGGCGGATTGATCAGCACGCTGATTAAGCACGGTCATATGGACGATGCGGAAAAGCACATTCGCGAGGCACAGCGCCTGCTGGAAATGGCAGGGCATCTCGCGCCGGATGTGCGCCGTCTCTTTGAGGAAAAGGATCACGGCATGGCGCGCCTGGCCGACTGGCTTTTTGACGGCATGCTGTCCGATTTGTATATGCAGTCCTGTATTGGCGATCGAAAGCGCGCTGTGGCGCAGCTGCTAAGGCGCGTGCAGGGGCTGGAGGATGCCCTTCTGGGCCGCGTGTAAATGAAAGGGAGGCGATATTTTGAAGGTGGGAAAAAGGATTTGTCTTTGGGTTTTGCTGGCCATGCTGTTGCTGGGGCTGAGTGGCTGCGCGGTTAAGGAGCGCAGGGAGAAGGGCGTCTTTGTGCGCATTGCCGACGAGGGCGTTATCAGCCTGGGCTATTACGGCGAAAAGAACATCGGCGGCGTGGGAAATGCCGATGGCAGCGTGCTGGCTCCGGAAACGCTTCGGCTGGATTTTAAAATAGCAATGGATGAGTCCTTTACACTCACGGCGAGCTATGAGGACGGACGGCAGATTGAATCGCAGGCCTTTGTCTATAACGGCGCGGCCATGCTGATTGAATTGACTGAGGAGGGCTTTGCACTGAGCGAGTCCTAAATGGATAAAACGGCGTGCGGTGGACGCAAAAAGACGTCTCATCGTGCGCTGTTTCTTTGGGCAAAGTGCCGGGATTGTCTATTTGACAAAGGCGGCGCGCGGTGGTACAATAAAGAAAGAATGGATGTGAAAGGCAGGAGAAGACGTGGCTTATCATATGAGCGATTGGGTGCTTTTTTTCTATATTTATTGCGTGCTGGGCTGGTGCTTTGAGACGACGGTCGTTTCGGTTTTTGTCCGGCATCACTTTGTCAACCGCGGCTTCCTCTTTGGACCGGTGCTGCCCATTTATGGCTTTGGCGCGCTGGCTATTCTGCTGTCAACATTGCCGTTTCGTGCGCACTGGTGGCTGGTGGGTCTGGTGGGCATGGCGGCGGCAACACTTTTGGAGTATGTCACCGGCGTGGTCATGGAGGCGCTGTTTAAGGTGCGCTACTGGGATTACAGCCATAAGCGCTTTAACTTTCAGGGGCATATCTGCCTGACTTCTTCGCTGGCGTGGGGCGGGCTGAGCGTTTTACTGGTCTACTTTATGAATCAGCCCATTGAGTCGCTGGTGATGACGATCGACGAGGCCATTCGTCCGGTGATTGTGTTTGTGGCGACGATTCTCTTCTCGATTGACCTGACTCATTCGGTCATGACGGCTATTGACCTTAAAAAGCTGCTGGCCCGGGTCGATTCGCTGCGCGAGGAGCTGCGCAAGATTCAAAAGCGCATCGAAAGCCTGGAGGAGTCCATACAGGACGCGAAGGATCAGCGCCGCGCTCAGCTCAGCCAGGAGCTGGAGGGGCTGCGTGACAAGCAGCGCATGATGATCGATTGGATTGGCGAACGCTTTGGCGCGGATAAGCGCAGTCTGCTTCAGCGCAACCCGACGGCGCTTTCCCGAAAGTACCGCGAGGCGCTTGAAAAAATTCACGAGTGGCAGGTGCGGCGCTGAGGAAAAAAAGGCCGCTCTGAGCGTATGATGTTACAGAAAATAAAGGAGTGCGGATTATGAAAGTGACCGAGAAGATGGCTGCGCGCTGCAAGGATGTGCGTGGAAACCGCCCGGCCGTAATCGTTTGCCTGGGCGACAGCGTGACGCATGGCTGCTTTGAACTCAAGCGCTATGCCGACGGGCATTGGCAGAGCACCTGTCGGCCCGATGAGGGCTATGGCGCGCGGCTGGAGCGTCGGCTGAGGAATCTGTTTCCGGTGGCTGCGCCGAGCGTCTTTAATGTGGGCATCGGCGGCGACAATGCCGGCGGCGGGTTGGCGCGCTTGGAGCGGGATGTGCTCAGCCTCAATCCCGATCTGGTCATTGTCGATTTCGGCTTGAATGATGCGTGCCATGGGCATGTCGAGGAAGGGCTGGCGACCTACAAGGCCAACATGGCGGGCATTTTTGATAAGGTGCTGGCTACGGGGGCCGAGTGTATGCTGCTTACGCCCAATTTCATGTGCTCTTATGTGTCAGATGGGGTGATTGAAGAATACAAGGGCGTGGCGGCGCACTGCGCTCAGGTGCAGACGAGCGGCACGTTTGACCGCTATGTGGAGGCGGCGCGCGCTGGCGATGGAACGCGGTATGCCGGTGGCCGATGCCTATGCCAAATGGCAGGCGATGGCTCGCTGCGGCGTAGATACGACCGAGCTTCTGGCCAATGGCATCAATCATCCGGTGATGGAAATGCACGAAGTTTTTGTCGATGCGATCGTCGAAAAACTGTTTAAGTGAGGCGCATGTTTATGGAAAGGCGAGAGTTTCCCATTCGAACCTATGTGACGCTGACGTGGCAGTTGCTGCTCTTTAGTCTGGTTGTGACGCTGGTGCTGGATCACTATATCGAGGGACGGGTGGTCTGGGTACTGCCGGTGATTGTACTGGTGCTCTCCGTTCCGTATATTGTGCGCGTGGCAGAGATCAT